>JAIVTC010000407.1:0-3088 GCA_048629055.1 Candidatus Bathyarchaeota archaeon | reverse complement strand
ACTGGGCTCTTCCCGCCGCATTGATCATGATTGCCGGAGGTTTGCTGGCGCGCTATCTATTTGCGGCAAGGGGAATGAAGGCTGTCACCGTGCTGGCTGTTGCGGCGCTGCTGTCGATGCAGATGATTATGCTGGGTTATCAGCATCTGGGTGAGTACCGTTCAAGCAAAAGAATGGCTGATGTGATACAACCCTATCTCGGAGCGGGCACGATCGTCTATAGTGTGGCAGTCTATCCGCAGTCATTGCCGTTCTATCTGGGGCGGCCGCTGCAGCTGGCAATTACCACGTCCGAACTGGAGATGGGAATTCATCAGGAGCCTGATAAATGGATTCCTGACATGCAGGGTTTTCGCGCCCGCTGGCTGCAGGAGAAGGGGCAGTCTGTGGCTCTGTTTCGCCACAAGGATTATCAACGCTTGAAGAGTGACGGGTTTCCAATGTTATTAATTTATGAAGATGCTAAAAAAGTGGCGGTAATTAGGAGCCTGCCCGAGAATAAAAAACCTACTGCGGAAACGCCCTTTTGGCCAGATTTTCCGTCCATTATCGTTAAATAACCCAGGTATTCGCCTCAAATGCACGACAAATCTGACTCAAAATGGCGTTCCCTCGCTACGGTCCCTATTCTCGGACAGGCTCCAAAGCGATGACAATGACCGGTTTTTTACTGATCCTTACGGGCGTGCTGTTGAATGCTGTTGCACAGCTGGCGCTCAAGGCGAGTGTCAAAGGGATGGGCGCCATCTCTCTGAGTCTCTCCGGCTCTTCCGGCGTGGCTTTGAGACTGATGTCCGAACCCTGGTTATGGGTTGGCCTGTTTTGCTATGGAATCAGTGTGGTTATCTGGATACTGGCGCTTTCAAGGGTGGATGTCAGTATCGCCTATCCGATGCTCTCCATCGGCTATGTGGTCAACGCTTTTGCCGCCTGGATGCTGTTTGGCGAGGTGTTGAGTGTCGCCAAGCTTGCTGGTATCGGGATTATTATCATTGGCGTCTACATTCTGGCGAGAGCATGAACATGGGCATCTTGCCATTTACCCGGCCGACTCTGGGAGATCAAGAGCAGCAGGCTGTCAATGAGGTGCTTGCGTCCGGCTGGCTGACAACCGGGCCAAAGGTTGAGGCGCTGGAGCAGGCGCTGGCTGATTATATCGGCGGCGGCGTGCGTGTGCGGCTGTTCAACTCCGGCACCAGCGCCCTCGAAGCGGCGCTGATTGCATCGAATGTTGGCATCGGGGATGAGGTGATACTCCCGGCAATGAGTTTTACTGCGACTGCCAATGTCGTGGTCAGAGTCGGGGCGACGCCGGTATTCGTCGATGTCGATCTGGTGAGCCGCAACCTTGCTGCGCAGCAGGTGGAAGCGGCCTTGACACCCCGCACCAGGGCGGTGATGCCGGTGCATTTCGCCGGTCTGCCGGTGCAGATGCAGCCACTGTATGATCTGGCGGAACGCAATCGACTTATTATCATTGAAGATGCCGCCCAGGCCATAGGAACAGAGGTCGATGGCAGAATGATCGGTGCCGCAGGCAATCCGGTATGCTTCAGTTTTCATCCCAACAAGAATATGACCACCATCGAGGGCGGCGCCATTGCAAGCAGTGACAGCCATCTGCTTCGCCGCATCGAGCGCATCCGCTTTCACGGTATCGAACGTGATGCACAAGGTAATATGGATGTTCCCGAGTGGGGCGGCAAGATGAATCTTCCTGATGTCGGCGCCGCAATCGGCCTGGTGCAGCTTTCCAGGCTGGATGCTTTTAACCAGCGCCGGCGTGAACTGGCGCAGGCTTATATCAGGATGCTGCCGCAGCATGTGTCACTGGTCGTTCCGCGTGACCAGCCAGGGCATAGCTGGCATATGTTGTGTGTCTCTATTGATTTTGCTGCATTGGGAACTACACGTGTAGAGTTTCAGCAGCGACTGCGGAGTCTGGGCGTCGGCAGTGGAGTACACTATCCGGCTATGCACCTCTTTTCGCTCTATCGGCAGTATGGTTATGGGCCTGGAGATTTTCCGCTGGCGGAGCGAATCGGCGAGCAGACGCTGACGCTGCCGCTGTTCCCTTCTATGCAGGACGATGATGTCAAACAGGTGTGCGAGGCGATGAGTCAATTACTTTCGGGAGAGATTGCGCAATGACGCAGCAGATGGAATCGCAACTGGAAAACTCCACATCGGGAGAGTCTCCAGTGCTGTCGGTGGTCATCCCTGTTTTTAATGAAGAGGAGGTGCTGCCGCTGCTCTTCCCGCGGCTCTATGCGGCCCTGGATGCTCTCGATCGCAGCTACCAGGTGGTGTTTGTGGATGACGGCAGCCGCGACACAACGCTTTCGCTGCTGCGTGAACAGTATCGCAAGCGCCCTGCGCAGACAAACCTGGTATGCTTGCGCACCAATGCCGGTCAGCATGCGGCCATTCTTGCAGGATTCAACTACTCAAGCGGAAAGTATGTCATTACCCTGGATGCGGATCTGCAGAATCCACCGGAAGAGATCGACAAGCTGCTTGTCGAACTGGAAGCGGGACATGACTACGTCGGCACCATCCGGCGTGAGCGCAAAGACAGCCGCTGGCGCGACTGGGCATCGAGGGTAGTCAACCGCCTGCGCGAACGCATCACCAATATTCAGATGACCGATCAGGGCTGTATGCTGCGTGGATACGATCGGGATATCATCGATGCCATCCTCGAGTCCCAGGAGAGCAATACCTTTATTCCTGCGCTGGCCTACCTCTATGCAGGCAATCCGGTAGAGGTGGTGGTGGAGCACGAGGAGCGTATTGCCGGAGATTCCAAGTACCCGCTGCACAAGCTGATTCAGCTTAATTTTGATCTGATGACCGGGTTTTCGCTGGTGCCGCTACAGCTCTTTTCTATCACCGGCTTTATTCTCTCTGTGCTTTCGCTGCTGTTTGTGGTCTTCCTTGTCTTGCGGCGTTTGATCATCGGTCCGGAAGTGGAGGGCGTTTTTACCCTCTTTGCCATTCTCTTTTTTCTCATCGGGGTGATGCTGTTTGGCATCGGTCTGCTGGGTGAGTATGTGGGGCGTATCTATGTTCAGGCCCAGGGGCGACC
>JAIVTC010000406.1:0-2410 GCA_048629055.1 Candidatus Bathyarchaeota archaeon | reverse complement strand
CATGGCCGCCAGGTTGTTTTTCTCAGGCAAATTCTGTTGCGTATGTAATCCTGGCTGAATTATCTATTTCCATCTCGTGGTTAGGAGTTGTCCAAAAATAACTTGCCGATATCGCGCAGCAATGTTGTCAGTCTTCAAGGCGCAGCAAGGGGCGCATAGCAGCGTTGAACTAAACCGCTTCGCGGTAGCTTTCCAAACCTGACCATCGTGTGATTATCGACCACACTTAGTGATGACCAATATCGGTCAATACTAAGGAGAAGTTCGATGACACCATTACGCCAAAAGATGATTGAGGCCATGCAGCAGCGTGGTTTCTCAGATCTCACTCATCAAAGCTATCTTTACGCAGTCACAGATCTAGCGCAACATTTTCACAAATCACCTGAGAAAATTCAAGTCGGGCAGATCCAGGACTACTTTGTTTATCTGGTTCAGAAGCGCCATCTTTGCGGTGCGACTTGCCGTCTCTATTATCACGGTATCCGCTTTCTTTATCTCCAGGTCTTGCAATGGGAACACTACGATGTGCCGATCCATTATCCGAAGGTTGCACAGAAGATCCCGGAGCTGCTGACCCAGGGAGAAGTCAGACAGATCATTTTCGCATGCGCCAATCGCAAGCATCGCATGATGCTGATGACCTGTTACGGCTGTGGGTTACGGGTTGGTGAACTGGTGGCGCTAAAGGTGCGCCATATTGATGGAGAACGCAAATTACTCCGCGTGGAACAGGGTAAAGGCGCAAAAGACAGAGCTGTGATTATTTCTCCTGGTCTGTTAAATCAGCTGCGCCGTTACTGGTTGGATTACCGCCCTGATCAGTGGCTCTTTCCTAATTGCAATGATTCAAGCCGGCATCTACACCGTGCATCTTCGCAAAGAGTGTTCAGACGCGCAAAAAAGAAGGCTGGGATTGAGAAAATTGGCGGCATTCATAGTCTGAGGCACGCCTACGCCACTTATCAACTCGAAAATGGCGTGCCTATTCACCAATTGCAGAAATTGCTGGGTCATAGAAATATACAGTCCACTCTGCGCTATGTGCACTGGATACCGGGTTGCAATGGTGGTGAGTCACGCATGCGTGATCTGGTCGGTGATCTGGAGGTGAGTGATGCTTAAGCAGACGATCCAGCAATTGCTGCAGCAGCAGTTTGACGAATATACCGGCGAGCACAAGTTGGACCGGCAACGCCTCAAGGTCTGCAGGCATCTGATGAACTGCCATACCCCGGCGCTGGGTGGTATCCAATATCAGTGTGACAATTGCGAAACCCGGGTACCCCTGTACCACAGCTGTCGGGATCGCCACTGCTCACAGTGTCAGTTGCATGCATCCCATCGTTGGAGTGAACGCCAGCAACAAGACATTCTGCCGGTGACCTACTACCACCTGGTATTTACGTTGCCACACGATCTCAATGGCTGGGTGCAACTGCATCCCGAAGTGATCTATCAGCTGTTGTTCCAGGTTGCCTGGCAGACGCTGAAAGCCTTCGCTGCAGATCCCAAACGACTGGGTGGCAAGCTGGGGGTGACCGCAGTGATGCATACCTGGGGGCAGGATCTCGGGCAGCATGTACATCTGCACTGCCTGATTCCCGGGGGTGTACTGACGGATGGCAATGCATGGCATGGGGCAAGCAGCACCTATCTGTTCC
This sequence comes from Candidatus Bathyarchaeota archaeon, assembly GCA_048629055.1. Lineage (GTDB taxonomy): Bacteria > Pseudomonadota > Gammaproteobacteria > Chromatiales > Chromatiaceae > Sva-25. The sequence goes on along the minus strand of JAIVTC010000406.1, from coordinate 746 downwards.
CTGTTCGGGCGTTATCACGCCACTTCAGGGGCAAGATGGTCAGCGTCCTGCGAGAGTGCGCAAACGCAGGTGAGCTTAACCGCGTCACGCATGTTGGAGAAATCGACACCATGCTCGATGCGCTCATGAAAAAAGCGTGGAATGTCTTTAGCAAGCCCTGTGTGAGCCACACAAAAAACATCGTCGGTTACCTGGCGCGCTACAGTCACCGGATCGCCATCAGCGTCAACGCATCATCGGAATAGAGGATGATAAGGTGCACTTCCACTACACCGACTATCGGGATAATCAGTCGAAGATCATGAAGCTTGAGCGTGGCGAGTTTATCCGACGCTTCCTGATGCATGTCTTGCCAAAAGGACTGATGCGCATCCGTCACTACGGGTTGCTTGCCAATCGTTGCAGGAGGAGGTCACTGGAGATCATCCGCAAGCTCCTGGCACAACCGCCGGAGGTTGCAGAAAAGCAGCAAATGCATGAACCACAGACATACCCCTGTCCGAAATGTAAGAAGGGCCATCTGATTGCGATCTATGAGATCAATCCGGTATGGCCTTTCCATGTACATGTCATGGAGCCCGGTTGACGAAGTCAATCAAGCTGTATGAAGTAGAAAACCCGGTGACCGAACGGGCTGCAAAGCGCCTGATGGATAGCTATGGCCAAGAGGCTGTGAATCCCTTAAACTGAGAGGCAAATAAGCGATGACGCACTGCAAAAGCGCACAAAAAATGAGACCAAATGAT
>JAIVTC010000405.1:0-2058 GCA_048629055.1 Candidatus Bathyarchaeota archaeon | reverse complement strand
CAGTCGTCTAATGTAAACATAAATCTACACAGACACTGATCACATGAATTATTCAATATTTGGAGAAAAAATTAATGTCATCTATTTCAATCAACAAAAGTATCGCCTCTGCAGTACTGGCTTTTGGCGTAGCATTCTCGGGACAGGCTCTGGCTGTAGACAAGACTGACCCTATGGAAGCAGCCAGCGAAGAGACCCAGCAGGAGAAATTCCTGAAGACAGACATCAATACCGAAGTAGCGATGACTGTGGATAAATTCCAGAAAGAACAGCCAGGCGCCACAGAGATTCTCGAAGCGGCCAAGGGCGTACTGGTGTGCCCCTCGATCACCAAGGGCGGTTTGATCTTTGGTATTGCAGGCGGAGCCTGTGCACTACAAATTGGTGGCGCTACTGTCGATTATTACACCTATGGCGCGGTCAAGTGGGGCTTTCTGGCCGGCGTGAAGAGCTACTCCATGATCATGGTTTTCAACACAGAAGCTGCCCTGGGCAAATTCCGTTCCAGCAAGCGTGAGTGGAAAATCGGTGGAGAAGTCTCTGTCGCAGTGGGCACTGTAGGCAAGACCGGCAAACTGGACACCACCAATATCAGATCTGCAATTGTTGCCTTTATCTTTGGTGAAACCGGCGTCATGGGTGATGTATCCGTCGATGGCGGACGCTTCAAGCGCATCGACCCCAAGTAAGAGTCAGTTCATAACAGGAGTTCCGGTCTTTGACCTGAATCTCTGTTGCTGAAACTTCGAAACCTCCACTGCCGTCAGGCAGTGGAGGTTTTTTTATGCAGTGAAAAATATGTGTCATTTCGAACGCATGTGAGAAATCTTTTCCCATTTTTGTACACAGGGCCTCAAGATTTCTCCCTTTGGTCGAAATGACAATACGTAGGATGTGCTGAGCTTTGCGAAGCGCATCGATCACAAGTGATGCGCTTCGTTCCTCAACACACCCTATGAACAGATTGTTACTCATCAGAAGAGATGGCAGCTCAACATGCGCCCGTCGTCCATCTCTTGACTTTCCGGATAACTCATACGGCACTCCTCCATTGCCTGCGGGCAGCGCGGATGAAAATAGCAGCCCGAGGGTGGATTCGCCGGCGACGGCATATCGCCCTGCAGGCGGATGACCTCACGCTTTGCATCAGGGTCCGGCACCGGCACGGCTGACAGCAAGGCCTGTGTGTAGGGATGCAAGGGCTCCTCCAGAATCTGCTCCACACTCCCCTGCTCCACGATACGCCCCAGGTACATCACGGCCACTTCATCCGCCAGGTAGGAGACCACAGCCAGGTTGTGGGTGATGAAGAGATAGGAGATTTGGCGCTGGCGCTGCAACTCCTTGAGCAGATTGAGGATCTGCGCCTGCACCGAAACATCCAGCGCACTGGTCGGCTCGTCACAGATAATCAACTGCGGTTCGAGGATCAACGCCCGCGCAATGGCGATGCGCTGACGCTGTCCCCCTGAGAACTCATGCGGATAACGCCCGAGCGCATCATTTGGCAAACCAACCTGCTCGAGGATCGCTGCGATACGTGGCTGACGCTGCTCCCTGCTGATGCCCTGTACGACGAGCCCCTCGGCAATGATCTCCTCGACTGTCATGCGCGGGTTCATGCTCGAAGCCGGATCCTGGAAGATCAGCTGGATATCGGCGCGGCGTTTGCGCAGCGCCCTGCCCTTCAGTTCCGTCAGCTCCTCGCCATTGAATATGACACTGCCGGCAGTTGGACGAATCAACTGCAGTATGCCTTTGCCGGCAGTGGTCTTGCCGCAGCCCGACTCGCCGACCAGCGCCAGGGTTTTCCCTTTTGAGAGATTGAGATCAACACCGTCTACGGCACGCACATGACCAACGGTGCGATGAAAAATGCCTCTCCTGATGGGAAACCACACCTTGAGATCTGTCACATCGAGCAGCGCTTGCGCTGATTCGGCATGAGTGGATTCCACTGTCATCTCAGGCTCCGCTGCAGCAACAGCATCTTTACCTGCCTCCTCAAAATGGCAGCGAAAGCCGCTGTTGTCACCTCCACGCCACTGCGGGATCTCT
>JAIVTC010000404.1:0-2019 GCA_048629055.1 Candidatus Bathyarchaeota archaeon | reverse complement strand
CACGCGAACGACGAGGGAGCTTAAGGCGTTGAGAAGTTAGATCTCTCCTGCGTCGAGATGACACACTGCTAACTTGGGAATGAAGGAGAGCCTCACACCTTGTAGTAATCACGATACCACTCGACAAAGCGGTTGATGCCTTCCTGCAGCGGTGTGTTTGGAGAGAAGCCTGTATCGGCAACCAGGGAGTCGATATCGGCATAGGTGATTGGAACGTCGCCGGGCTGCATCGGCAACATATCCAGAACTGCCTTTTTGCCGCAGGCATTCTCGATTGCGGTAATAAAATCGCGCAGTGTTTCCGGCTGGTTATTGCCGATGTTATACAGCTGGTAGCTCGATGTTGCGTTGGTTCCCGGGATAGATTTCTTCTCCGGAATCCGCGCCATCACCCGTACAACGCCCTCGACGATGTCATCGATATAGGTGAAATCGCGCTGCATCTCACCGTTATTGAAAACAGGAATAGAGTCACCCCTCAATATGGCTTTGGCAAAGCTGAAATAGGCCATGTCCGGCCTGCCCCAGGGACCATAGACAGTGAAAAACCTTAACCCTGTCACCGGCATTTCATAGAGATGGGAATAGGAGTGCGCCATCAACTCGTTGGCTTTTTTGCTGGCCGCATAGAGTGACACCGGATAGTCCACATTGTCATCTGTTGAGAACGGCGTCTTCTGGTTCATGCCGTAGACCGAACTGCTGGATGCGTACACCAGGTGCCCGACCTTGCCATGGCGGCAGCCTTCGAGAATATTGGCGAACCCGACCAGGTTGGTGTCGACGTAAGAGGCGGGGTTTTCCAGTGAGTAGCGCACGCCCGGCTGGGCAGCGAGGTTGACGACATGCGTAAATTGATGCTCCTGAAACAGCCTTGCAACTCCCTCCCGATCTGCAATGTCCAGATGCTGGAAATGAAAACCGTCTGTGTCATTCAACTGATCGAGGCGCGCCTGTTTCAAGGCTACATCGTAGTAGGGAGTGAGGTTGTCAACACCAACAACTTCGACGCCATCGGCCAGCAGCCTCCTGATCAGATGAAATCCGATAAAGCCCGCGGCGCCTGTGACAAGCACGGTCATTATTGACTCCTCCCAGTAACGGAGTCTCCACGTCCCATGGCAAAGTAGCTCCAGCCATGCTCTTTCAGCATCGCAGGTTCATAGAGATTGCGTCCATCAAAAATCACCTTGCTGCCGAGTTTTTCAGCAAGGTGATCAAAATCAGGAACCCGGAAGGGTTTCCATTCTGTATGAATCACCAACGCATCAGAACCATCGAGCACCGCATACTTGTCATCAAAATAGGTGATCCCATCCCTGTCGCCGAAGATGCGTTTGCATTCATCCATCGCTACCGGATCAAACAACTGCACCTTTGCGCCTGCCAGCAACAGTTTCTCGATAGTGACAAGGCTGCTGGCTTCACGCATATCATCGGTGTCAGGCTTGAAAGAGAGCCCCCAGATGGCAAAGGTTTTACCACTAAGATTATCACCAAAGTGTTTCTTGATGCGTCCCTGCAATACCTCTTTTTGACGGTAATTGACATCCTCAACAGCTTGCAATAGCTGCGCATCATAACCAACCGAGGCAGCTGTTCTCGCCAACGCCTGCACATCCTTGGGAAAGCATGAGCCGCCGTACCCACAGCCTGGATAGATGAATTGAAAACCGATGCGCGAGTCCGAACCGATGCCGCGACGCACATTCTCGATATCGGCGCCCAGCAGTTCGGCAAGATTGGAAATCTCGTTCATAAAACTGATCTTGGTCGCCAGCAGTGAGTTGGCGGCATACTTGGTCAGCTCAGCCGAGGGGACATCCATGAAGACCATGCGGTCATGGTTGCGGTTGAAAGGCTCATAGATTTCACGCATGACCGTTTCAGTATTTGGATTCGATGTGCCAACAACGATGCGGTCAGGCTTCATGAAATCGGCAATCGCCGAGCCCTCCTTGAGAAATTCCGGGTTTGAACAGACATCAAAATCGATATCCACATTGCGCCCGTCGAGGA
>JAIVTC010000403.1:0-2485 GCA_048629055.1 Candidatus Bathyarchaeota archaeon | reverse complement strand
ATGTCAGGATCAAGCGTGTCGAGCAGACCTATCAGATCAAGGTCAAGTACAGTGAAAGCAAACCGCTTGCCGGCAACATGAAAGTAGTGATGGACTTTGAAGAAACTGCGCGTATCCCGATCCGTTGAGGGAAGCCCTGATCAAGTCGCTGCGCGTCTCGACCAGAGCATTCCCGCAAGTTTTTTTACGGGGGAAGGGCAACTATCAATATGTTACAGTAGGCATTCAGTTTACCCTTCCCCCGAACCCCCATCCAATGGGCTTATTCAGAGGTTCCTGAGGCTTTTTGAGACTTTCTCCCGAACAACTGGCTAAACAGCTGGATCTTGATTTTCAGCAGATTGCGTTGTTTGAGCAGGCATTGACCCACCGCAGCGCTGGCAGCGTCAATAATGAGCGCCTCGAATACCTTGGTGATGCAGTGCTCGGAATGGTGATCGCGAATCGGCTTTACCAGCGTTTTCCGCAAGCCAGTGAAGGAGAGTTGAGCCGCCTGCGGTCATTGCTGGTCAGACGTCAGACGCTGGCTGAGATTGGCGCCGAAATTCAACTCAGCAAGTATCTTGTCATGGGGGCAGGGGAGTTGCGCTCCGGTGGACAATCCAGGGATTCGACGCTTGCTGATGCTGTCGAAGCCATTCTGGGCGCTGCCTACCTTGAGTTGGGTAGTGACGGCGTTGAAAAATTGATCGATCATCTTTTTTTACAGCGGCTGCAGAGACTTACGCTGGAGCAGTGTGAAAAAGATCCCAAGACCCGTTTGCAGGAGCATTTGCAGTCTCTCAATCTGCCGTTGCCGGAGTATGAGGTTCTTTCAGTCAGCGGCAAGCAGCATCAACAGCGTTTCTCAGTGAAGTGCCGTGTGAAGGCATTAAAACAGGAAGCACTGGGAAGTGATATGTCGCGCCGTAAGGCTGAGCAGGATGCAGCGCGGCAGTTATTAGAGGAACTCGAAAAGTGACTACAAATCGTTGTGGTTATGCCGCAATCGTCGGCCGTCCCAATGTCGGCAAGTCGACACTCCTCAATCAGATGGTCGGACAAAAAATCGCCATCACTTCACACAAGCCGCAGACGACTCGTCACGCTATTCTCGGTATCAGGACACTCAAGCAGGGGCAAATTGTGTTTGTCGATACGCCGGGGATCCATCGTCGTGGAACCAGGGGACTCAACCGGATTCTCAATCAAACTGCGGAGCGCATGTTGCATGATGTCGATGTGATTGTGTTTGTTGTGCAGGCAGATGTCTGGACTGAAGAGGATGAGGCAGTACTCAGCAGCATCCGGCGTTCCGGCAAACCGGCAATTCTGGTGGTTAACAAGATTGATCTGCTCGATCGCAAGGAGTCGCTGCTTGCCTATCTCTCCAGCTTTGACGCTGCTGACTTTGTTGAGATGATCCCTGTTTCCGCTGTCAAACGCGACAATATTGATATCGTCGAGAAGAGGGTGCTGGCTCATCTGCCGGAAAGCAGCAACTTCTTTCCCGAAGATCAGGTCACAGATAAATCAGAGCGCTTCATGGCGGCGGAACTGCTGCGCGAACAACTCACACGCCGCTATGCCAAGGAGATTCCCTATGCACTGACGGTCGAGATCGAGCGCTTTGAGAGTGTTGATGAGCGCTACAGGATCGCTGCGGTGATCTGGGTGGAGCGGGAAGGTCAGAAGAGAATTATTATTGGAAAAAAAGGGGCCGCCCTGAAAGAAACCGCTCGCATTGCACGAGAATCCATGGAGAGCTGTTTTGGTAGAAAAGTGTGGCTGGACGTATGGATTAAAGTCAAAAAGAGCTGGTCATCGGATGAGGCGGCGCTCTCCTCGCTTGGATATCTCGATCCCTGATGCGAGCGGCGTTTCTACTGCATCGCCGTCCCTACCGCAACACCAGTCTGCTGCTGGAGTGCCTGGTCGCCGGAGAGGGGCGCATGCCGCTGATTGCAAGGGGCGCGGCCAAAGGGAGACTCAAGGGAACGCTGCAGCCATTTCAACCCTTGACGTTGAGATGGAGAGGCAGGGGCGAAGTGATGACGCTGACGCATGCGGAAGCGGCTGAAAAGCCGGTTGATCTGAAAAAAAAACTGCTCTATTGCGGTTTCTATCTGAATGAACTGCTGATGCGTCTGTTGCCACGCGGCGATGCCTGCGATAATCTCATGCAGGTTTACTGGAAGACGCTGCTGCATCTGCAGTACAGCGAATATCCGGATTGGGAGCTGCGCCGTTTCGAGCTGCTGCTGTTGCAGGAGACCGGTTATGGCGTGGTTCTTGATGCCACCTGTGAAGGTGAGCCGGTCAGCAGCAATAAAGTCTACTTTTATCAAATTGGCCTGGGAATCACGCAGGATCGCAGTGCGGCAGATGTGTTGATTCACGGAGAAACACTGCTGGCGCTGCACCGGGGCGAGTGGCGGCATGCCCGAGAGAGGCATGAAGCAAAACTGCTGATGCGTCGCCTCATTGACCACTCCCTGGACTACAA
>JAIVTC010000402.1:0-7066 GCA_048629055.1 Candidatus Bathyarchaeota archaeon | reverse complement strand
TCTGTTGAACTTGTTTGTACTTGGCCTTTTTGATCTTGCCTGCCTTCCTGGTATCGATAAGTCCGGCCTTGAGCAATTGGTCCTGCAGTGACATGGGGTAGCCTGCTGTGAAATGGTGAAATACGGTGAGGTACAAGAATCCTTGATTCACTAAAATGCTTGCAAATGAGTCAAGTTTTAAAAGAATCTCTCGCTAAGAACGCAAAGGTTTTTCTTGGCGGTCTTGGCGTCTTTGCGAGAGAAAATGTTTTTTTCATGCCTTGTCAGTCTGAGACCTGATCTCGCTAGTACAGTGCTGCACAAGTATCGCATACCACCTCGACTATTCAAAAGTTACAAGACTTTCATCACCACCAGGGTGACGAGTGCTATCAGCTCGATCAATGCCACGACCTGCCAGAAGGCGACCGGGTTGCGCTCCAGCAGCGGCTGCGTGGATTTTTGCAGCAGCCGCTGATTGGGCTTGGTCAGATCTGTGATGAATTCCGACAGCAACGCATAACGTTTTTGCGGATGCGGCTGCAGTGCCTTCTCCAGCGCCGCATCGATCCACTCCGGAAGCATCGGATTGTGCTCTCTGGCAGAGGTATAGAGGTAGCGTTTTTTGGCAGCACGCTCGCTGGAGATCTCTCCATAGGGCAGCTTTCCCGTGAGCATCTCGTAGGCGATGACGCCCAGTGAGAAGATGTCAGAACGATTCGTGCCCTGCTCTCCCCTGAAGTATTCCGGCGCCGAATAGTTGGCTGTGCCCAGGATATGTGAATGCTCGACCGGCGTCTTGATTTCAGCAAGCCCGGCGATGCGCGTCGAACCGAAATCGATGATCTTCAGCGTGTTGTTGTTATCGATGAGAATATTATCCGGCTTGAGATCCTGGTGAAACATCTCCATACGATGCATACTGCGCAGACCGCGGGCAATCTGGCCAATGGTTGCACGCATCTGCGCGATGCCCGGATGCGGATTGTCCGCCATCCACTGTTTCAGCGTCTGCCCCTCGATATACTCCACCACGGTATAGAGAAATGTCCGCTGGCGGTCTTCATTGCAAACCTTGATCAGATGCGGCGAGTTAAGACGCTTGGCGACCCACTCTTCATGCAAAAACAGCTCCAGATAATTGGGATCATCTTCGTAATTGACAGAGGGCGTTTTCAACACCACCTTGCGTGGCGTTGACGACAAGGTGTCCTCGGCAAGATAGACCTGGCTGCGGCTGCTGGCATTCAACTCGCGAAGAATTTTGTAGCCATCGATGATATGGCCGGCATTGAGGTCCGGTGGAAATGGCAGGCGTGTCAACTGCTCGTAGTATTCGCTCTTGTCAGCTTCGGCAAGAGAGTCGATCCTGATGACCTGGCAGGTGATGTTATCCGTGCTTTTGGCCTGTTTCGAGGCATCGACGATCGCCTCTGCCGCCTGCTGCTGATCCTGTGCATTTGTTTCGAGAAGCGACAACAGTTCACTGTCTGCAACAAAGTCATGCACGCCATCGGTTGTCAGCAGGTAGATGTCGCCCTCTTGAGCAGGCGTGGCGCGGTAATCGATCTCCAGGTTGATATCGATGCCGAGAGCGCGGGCAAGGTACTCCTTCTCTTTATTGATCCAGATACGGTGGTCACGGGTCAACTGCTGCAGTTCACCCTCTCGCAGACGGTAGATGCGGCTGTCGCCGACGTGAAACAGATAGACGGTTTGAGATTTCAGCACCAGTGCGCTGAAGGTGGTGACCATCCCTTTTGCATGTTCATACTTCTGCGCACCCTGGCTGTAGAGCCAGCGATTAAGCGCCGACATCACCTTGCTGACAGATTTTTTGACCGTCCACGACTCCGGGGTACCGTAGTAGTCATCGAGGAACATGCGCACACTCAGCTGGCTTGCCTCCTTGCCGCCGTCGCTGCCGCTCATGCCATCGGCAATGGCGACAGAGATCCCCTTGCTCACCAGCAGGCCGTCTTCAGGCACAAAAGCGCTGTGAAAATCCTCGTTCTGCGGCTTGATGCCGGCATCAGAGCATTGCCCTAAAGTAACAGCAAGATGACTACCCATTTCTCCCCTCACCCCAACCCTCTCCCAAAGGGAGAGGGAGTCATAAAACCTAAAACCTAAAACCTAAAACCTGACTCAACTCACATCAATCATCTGTACCGTGCCATCCGGCAGCGTCTCCACCATCTGTCCTTTTGGCTCATCGAGAAACATCAATATAAAGAAGAGCACGATTCCAGCCGTTGCGCCTATGACAAGAAAAAAGATGTGCGTCTCGACAAACGAGTTGACCGTCAAAAAAATCACGCCGCCGACATTGCCGTAGGCACCCGCCATGCCGGCAATCTGCCCGGTCATGCGGCGCTGGATCAGCGGCACCATGGCATAGACAGCGCCGGAACCCGCCTTGGAGAAGATGCCGCCAAGAATGGTCGCGCCAACAACCATCCACACCGGCCAGCTGGAATCGACGCGGCTCAACAGCAGAAAACTCAGGGCGATGCCGATAAAGACGATAATCAATGTGCGTCGACGTCCGATCTTATCACTAAACATGCCGCCGGCAGGACGCGCCACCAGGTTGATCACCGGGTAGATGCCGGCCAGTACGCCGGCCCAAATTTTGTCGAGGCCAAACATATCGACATAGAAGAGCGCCAGCATCGACACCACCGCCAGTTCTGTGCCAAAGGTCACCAGATAGGCCAGGTCGAGAATCGCCACCTGTTTGAACTTGTAACGCTGCAACTCCGGCACGGGTGCTTTCAATACATGCGAATTGACGTGCCAGATTTTCCAGATCTGGATCAGATAGACGACGATCAGAGTCAGGTAGATGGCATAACTCGTGGGAGCACTCAACAGCCCCATATTAGCCGGTGAGAGCTTCCAGGTGAGTACACCCAGCGCCAGGAACATCGGGATATTCATCAACATATAGAGAAGCAGGTCGCCGCCGCTGGTGACTTCCATGGCGCCCATCTTCTTCGGCTTGAAGTAGGTGGATCCCTTTGGGGTATTGCGTGCGCGCCAGTAATAGAAGGCGCCATAGGCGATCGACAGCAGACCGGTGCCGATAATTGCATAGCGCCAGCCATCATCACCGCCGATATTTGCGGCAACGAAGGGCAGCAGCATGGCTGCGCCTGCCGAACCAAAGTTGCCCCAGCCTCCGTAGATACCCTGGGCTATGCCTGTCTGGCGGGCTGGAAACCACTCGGAGATCATGCGGATGCCGACGACAAAGCCCGCACCGACAAATCCGGAGAGAAATCGCAGCAGCGCAAGCTGCTCGTAATCCTGGGACAATGCGAACAGGATACTGATGGCGCCGCCCAGAATCAGGATCGCCGAAAACAGGATGCGAGGTCCATAGCGGTCGACCAGCATGCCGACCACGATGCGTGCAGGAATGGTCATCGCCACATTGAGAATCAACAGCACCTTGACCTGCTGATCACTCAACGCCAGCACTTCACGAATAAATGGCATTAGAGGAGCATGTGCAAACCACACCATAAAGCTGACAAAGAACGCCATCCAGGTCAGATGCAGGGTGCGGATCTTCTCCTGGCTGAAATCAAAGAGATTGAGTTTGTTACCGGCCATGTTGATGCTCCGAATCAATAAAAAACGTAACTATTCAGCACATACAAGATCGTCACTGCCATCGGATATATCTTCCGGAAAATGTCGTAAATACATCCATGTAGACTCGCGTCGGCATCCATGCCTCCGACGTTTCCTCCAGATACACCCAATAGCAGTGACTTATAGCCTGATTTTAGAATATGCTAAATAGTTACTAAAAAATATTATCTACTACGCTATCAACCAAGCAATTACCATGCCAGAAAAAACTTCTGCTTGATTACTGGAATCCCGTCATTGCGAGCAGCCTGAGACGACACGGCAAGGGACACATGGAGGAGCGTGGGAGCCAGAAACAGTCATTTGGAGATGAGACTTTAGTCCCGCATCAATCAGGCGAGGCTAAAGCCTTTCTTCCTGTTTCGAGCAGAAGAATCCGTATACTTTTCGAACATTAGCATCTGTTAATGCACCAATCGTGTGCGTTGCTAGCCCTGTTGATCCGGCACCGCAGGCTTCCTGCCCTCTTGTGACACTCAGACTTCCCTGTACATCGTAGGTGAGGGCGTAAGCAGGCCGTTACTGCACTCACGGCATTTGTATGTGTACGGCAGACACCGAAGTTTCGCAAACTCAGCACATCCTATCATGGAATTTCAGGAAGCGCCGAGGCGCAAAGCGCATCGAAACGACGCTCATGGATGGCTAAGTGGGTTGCCGTTGCCAATGAAAAAATGGTTCAATGAATTGGTGTTTTTGTGTAACGCAATAATATGTAATTCATTAACAAGTATAAAACACCTGAAAAAGCTCCAATCAAATGCGCATCATATATGACAGTGAAACCTAATTCATCCTCACTGAAACTGCCATAATAAAATTCTGATGCAAGTTTCACTACAAACAGCGTAAGCAGGAACCAGGATAGTATCCCGGGATGAGAAATGACATACCTGGTCAATAGAACAATAATTACTCCGTGCAAAAAGCCCGAACTGCCTGCATACCAGGATAGGTCCGTCAGGATGTAATGAATGCCCAGGCCAGTTGCGGCCAAACAAAAAAGAAAACTCCAGCAAAAATCTTTTAGCTGATTTGTGTTGACGGCAAATATGTAACAGATGATCAAAGCTGCAGTATTTGCGATGAAATGTTTGATGTTGATATGCACAAGCTGACTGGTTATTAGCCTGTAATAACCAGTCAGTGTGATATTGGCGCGATCATATTTTAATGCATCAAAGAAATCTGCTTGCAGATACAGCATGATGGCGTAAAGGAGTAGCAGACCCCCTACACAGCGATGTTTTGCAAACCTGTTTAGCAATATGCGCCTGAATAATCAGATATGATTTTTCATGAAGTCACATACACCAGCGACGGCGTATAAAGCCTAGTGGCAAATAAGCGAACAGTAATAGAAGCGTGATCAATGGAAAAGAGCCGCCACCGCCGCTGCTGCTGCTCCTGCTAATTTGTGGTTCTGTGACACTGACCGACTTGCTGGTCGCATCGGTTGCGCCATCATTATCCGACACTTTCAGGGTGACCGTATAGGCGCCTGCAGCAGCATAGATGTGGCTTGGGTTCTGTGCAGATGAGCTTGCGCCATCACCAAAATTCCATGACCAGCCAGCTATGGAATCATCACTGTCACTGGATGTGTCACTGAAATCAGCGGTTAGATCGGTTGTGCTGAAGGTGAATCCTGCAGTTGGCGGGGCATTGACCGTCACTGAGTGGCTGGTCGTATCGGTGGCGCCATCATTATCTGTCACTTTCAGGGTGACCTTATAGGTGCCTCCAGCAGCATAGAGGTGGCGTGGGTTCTGTGCAGATGAGCTTGCGCCATCACCAAAATTCCATGACCAGCCAGCTATGGAACCATCACTGTCACTGGATGTGTCACTGAAATCAGCTGTCAGATCACTCGTACTGAAGGTGAATCCTGCAGTTGGCGCAGCATTACCGACGCCGATTGCAGCTGCGGCATCCGCCAAACCACTGCCGCAAAGCGATGTGGTGCAGTCAAAAGAACTTCTTGTGACAGGAAATGCCCTGGCCGAAGCTTTAAGAATGCTTTCTACCCCATCGACACTCAGCGTTGAGTTTTTAGAATAGATAAGCGCAGCAATACCGGCCACATGCGGCGCAGCCATGCTTGTTCCCTGATAATAGGCATAGTCTGAATCCCCATTCGGCGTTTTCCTACCTGAGTCAACAGCTGAAAGAATAGCCGTGTCAAAAGGAACATCACCACCGGGAGCAGCGATATCGACCACGTCTCCAAAATTTGAGTAGCTGGCGCGAACCCCATTGATGTCAACTGCTGCGACACTCATCACATGATTACAATTCGCCGGAGTGAATGAAGAGGCATCCGAATTCTCGTTGCCGGCAGCAACCACAACGGAAACATCTTCATTATAGACAGCGAGAAAAGCGGAGTTCGCTGACTGTAAACAGGAGCCAGCGCCGCCAAGACTTAAATTAATCACATTGGCGGGATTGGGGTTGTCTGCTACTCCCGGTACTGACAGACCCGCCGCCCAGCGAACTGCATCAATAATGTCAGAGAAAGAACCACCACAGAGTCCCAGCACACGCAGAGGCAATATTTTTGTTTGTGAGCTAAAAGCAACACCGGCAATTCCCTGAGAATTATTGCCGGCAGCTGCTGCAATACCGGCAACATGGGAGCCATGCCAGGAGCTGTCGTGAGTAACATGATCAGGGCAATCCCCCCCCTTTTGCCAATCGCCTTCATCCGATGGGTCATCGTCACGCCCGTCATCGTCACGAGCCGTGGCAGGATCACTAATAAAATCGTAGCCAGGCAGCAGTTTGCCTCCTTGAAACTCCTCATGCTTTTTGAGAATCCCCGTATCGATGACAGCGACCACGACATCCGATCCTGTCGTGGTATTCCAGGCAGATTCAGCATTAATTGCGCCGGCATTGACAGAGGGAGAGACTAATGACCACTGCTCATGGTATCGAGGGTCATTTGGCACCAAAGTTGCGTACATCCTGAGATCGGGCTCAATATATTCGACTCCAGGCATGTTGGCTAAAGCGCGGACGTTATCGATCGTGTCGTCAATGTTAACGACGATTGATTTTCCTGACATTGGCCTGATAATCGAGACATCTCGTTTTATCACTTCAGACAGCCGCTTTTGGAAACCAGGGGCGTCAGTCGTTGTTGCCGTCACATAGTTATCGCTGGACAGTTTGACAATATACTGGGCAGCGTTAACCTCTGACAGCGCAACCATCAAAAACAACGGGAGGGTCAAAGAGCAACTCCGCTTGAACAGAGATGTAATGCTTCTATGTATCATGATGTAAAATCTGGCTATTGATTTAGTTGTCTTTCCATTTTCAAATCTGGCTCTGCGTACTCCATGCGTGCATCCCTGTTCAATTGTTCGAGAGTTGATTTGAACGCATCATCGTTTTCAGAATCGATCCTGACAACATG
>JAIVTC010000401.1:0-25739 GCA_048629055.1 Candidatus Bathyarchaeota archaeon | reverse complement strand
GACATGCCAGTTTTCATCATCCAGTTTCATCGCATCACCACGGTAATAGTAACCAGGCCAACGTGTCTCCTTACGGAACAAGGTATGCTGGAATACAGACGCAGAAGTAAGGAAACGGTGCTTCAGTTCCCATGCACGCAGCAGTTCATGAATATCTTCAGCAGCGATGCTTTCCAGATCTTCTTCGAAAATCTTCATTTTCTTAAGACCGATTTGCAGGAGCTTCTCGTTGGTCATGTAGTTCACACCGAAACCACCACAGTACTCATCCATCAGCTTCTGCAGACGATCAAGACCCTGGCGTGGGTTGATGTAGTTAGGGTTAACAGAACCCGCAACGATTTCGTTACGATAAACGGTATACGTTTCCATTGGCTTGTAAATCTTTTCTTTCAGATCTGCAATTTGCTTGTCAGAAACAGAGATCCCTTCCGCTTTACCGTCATCAATATACTTACAAGCCGCTTTAGCAGCCAGACGACCTTCAGTGAAAGAGCCCGAGGAGAATGCGTGTGGTGTACCACCTACCGCATCACCAGCACCAAACAGACCTTCAACAGTGGTCATACGGTTGTAACCCCAGAAATATTCATCTGGAGAGACATCTTCAGGACCCGAACACCATGCACCACAACCCGTTGCATGTGAACCCATAACATATGGCTCAGAAGTTGTTAATTCAGGATTTTCGTATTTAGGATCAACGTCAGTTGCAGCCCAAAGCACAGCCTGACCAACAGTCATACCCAGGAAGTTGTGCCAGCCAATTTCCTCAAGGTGCGGATCCTGAAAGGCTTCCATGGTCACCATGTGGATAGGACCACGACCGGCATTCACTTCATTGATAAATGCGTGGTTACGTAGACAAGTCGGGATTGGCTTATGTGATAAATGCTGACCTTCCGTATCCAGGTATGCTTTACCAACCATTTCAGATAGAGCCGGGAACCACTTGGATTCATACTCTTCACCCAGACCATTTTGCGTATAAGTCTTGAGGTGCAGGAAGTATGCGCCTACAGGACCGTAACCATCCTTGAATCGAGCAAGTACGATACGGTTTTCCATTTGAGTCATCTTCGCGCCTGCTTCGATCATAAGACCATACGCAGAACCCGATGACCATGGTGCGTACCAGACACGACCCGCACCTTCACCAACTGAACGCGGCTTGAAGATGTTGGATGCACCACCGGCGCCACAGATAACTGCTTTCGCTTTGAATACGTGGTAGTTACCAGTACGTACGTTGAAACCTACAGCACCCGCAACGCGGTTTTCTTTGCTGTCATCCATCAAAAAATGGGTTACACAGATACGGTTGAATACTTTGTCTGCTGATTTTTTCGCTGCTTCTGCAACAATCGGCTTGTATGATTCACCGTGAATCATAATCTGCCAGCGGCCTTCACGCAGGTATGTACCCGACTTAGGGTCTTTCATTATAGGAAGGCCCCAGTCTTCGAACTGGTGTACAGCGGAATCAACATGACGCGCCATATCAAAGGCCAGATCCTCACGCACCATACCCATCAGATCCATACGTGCATAGCGCACATGATCTTCCGGGTTGTTCTCACCCCAGCGAGTACCCATGTAGCAGTTGATAGCATAAAGACCCTGGGCTACCGCACCGGAACGATCGATGTTTGCTTTTTCAGCAATGACGATTTTTTTGTCCTTACCCCAATATCTTGCTTCAAATGCAGCACCGGTACCACCAAGGCCAGCGCCTGCTACCAGGATATCAATATCGTCTTCAATAATTGTCTTGTAGGCCATTAGTAGTAAACCCCTTCTTTAAGTGTCAAGCCATTTGATTCCAACGTATGTAAACCACCTTCATCCATACGGACATACTTAGGCTCGTTAAACAATAACTCACTGTCACGCATATCCTCACTTGGCGCAGCTTCGTCAGATAGCTGTGGAATTCCCGTGCCCCAAGGCTTGGTCGTGATAGGCGCCAGCAGTTCCATGTCTTTTTTGCCGTTGCGAAACTTGATGCGCCAGGCAATGGTGCCTTTTTCTTCATCACGAACCACTCGTACCGAGTGGCCCAGTGGAGCGAAATCCGCATAACCACGAACATCAATTGCATGGTGAGGGCAGGCTTTTACACAGGAATAACACTCCCAGCACATGTTAGGTTCAATGTTGTAAGCACGACGAAGTGTTTTATCAATGTGCATGATGTCAGATGGGCAGATATCAACGCACTGTCCACAACCATCACAACGAGTCATATATACAAAAGTTGGCATAATATTTTCTCTTTATTAAGTAATAGTTAGATTAATGTTAGTAGTGGTTTGGTGACTCACGCTTGATACCAAGCCCCATATTGGGTGGGTTATCGCCCATGTATTGCGGAATATCCGGAAACTGTTTCTGTACAGCAGGATCCGTCAGATCGAAATCAATAGGCAAACCTTCTCTTGAAGCATCTGCTCTGGTGATGCGCTTCTGATAAGCCGCAGCAGGTTTGAAAAACATATGGGCAAATTTGGAGAAGTACACGCCGGCAAACAGTGCGGTACTGGACAAGATAAACAGGAGGAACGCTAATGTAGACCATCCGGAAACGCCGGCAGACTGCAGCGCAGACCAGATAAGAGCGAATGTTGCTGTCAGGAGAAGTGATACAACAAAAAGATCTGCACGACAGAATTCATACCATTTTTTGCCTTCTGAGTTGACATCGACACGGATAGAGAACCAGAACCAGTACCCACCGAGACACAGACTCAGTGCGCCGAGATGCCAAAGAAGTGGAAGAATAGTCGGTGTCTCCGCTCCCGCGCCCAAATACCCAAAAATCATGATAGCTGTGGTCGCCACAAAGACAATAAAGCCGTACATGGTTAATAGATGGGAAAGCCTGCGCTTAGGGTTGGCAAACTCAGATGAAGTCAAAACTTCGCTTGCTACCGTTTGAACGGCAAGTGATGCTTTTTGGCCACCGCCAACGGTGTGCTTTGCACTTTTTTCTGCTTTTTTTGAATTTTCAAAAAAGTACCGTGCACTTTTCTTGTGAATCATATCCAGCACTGTTCCACCTATGACCAGCAGGAACATTACGATGACGTACGTCTGCATTGCGGCAGCGGGGATTAGGGCC
Organism: Candidatus Bathyarchaeota archaeon; assembly: GCA_048629055.1. Classification (GTDB taxonomy): domain Bacteria; phylum Pseudomonadota; class Gammaproteobacteria; order Chromatiales; family Chromatiaceae; genus Sva-25. The sequence continues at coordinate 22,618 of JAIVTC010000401.1, read as the reverse complement.
AAAATCTCGGTGAAGGGATTGCTTGTAAACATGTCTTCAAAGCTCCTGTGAAAAAATTTGGTATTTGACAGCGCGGAAATATTAAATGACATTCGCGAGAGTTGCTATTCAATTCTATTTACCGAGGCATATAAATTAATTTATGATCTATTTCTTATATAGATTTTTTAAATGATAGTCATTAGACATTTTAATCGAATGAATCTCCTGGTTCAACACAAATATCCGCAGTCATTACCCCGCGTCAACTGCGGAAAGGTAGACAGTATAAGGTTTTATTGCCTCAAAGCTTGATACGGTCTCCCTCCATTGTAGAAGGAAAAGTAGTCGTCCAGCCCAAGGCTCAATCCAACAATTGTGCTATATCCCTTGAGGCTGACACCTTCATGTTTGACACTTCGCCAGAGACTTTCAACGAAAATGTTACCAAATGCCCGCCCCGACCATCCATGCTGATGACGATATTCTCTCGTTGGAGTACGCCGGTATAGGTCTCACTGGTAAACTGTGAACCTTGGTCGCTATCGAAGATCTCCGGCTTGCCATGGGTACGGATAGCATCCATCTGTATAGCCCTTTTCCACTGGCCTGAGCGGACCGAATGGTCACGATATTCAGGCCCAATCGCATTGATCGCCTTTCCCCTTTGCAGCGTCTCGTTTAAACTACTGTCTTAAAAATGGGGCTCACTATACGAAAAACCTGAGTTGCAGGCAATATTGCCAGCATTCACGAAACGCTATTGAAATCCTGCGGAACTGAATATACAGCACTTCGAAACCAGGCCTTGATAGGATCGATCACGCTCAAATCAGCAGGGTTGCAACCGTAAATATGGCGATTTAGAATGGTCGCTTCTTGTAACCGATGCTACCAAGTCGAAGAGGAAATTATTTTGACATCAAATAAAGGGCGGGCTTACTTTGGACTCTCCGGGTATCACTTCAACCCCGATGATATCACCCATATACTTGGCATACAGCCAACCACAGTCAACGCTGCCGGCGCAAGCAGTGGCATCGACAAACCTGTTATCAGCACATGGGAATTATCAACGGATCTAGTTACTGGCAATGTAGATATTTATGACTTGACCGACATCATCATTAAGCAACTTGAACCGGTTAAGGAAAAAATCCTGCAGGTCAAAGAAAGTCATAATTTATCACCCAGAGTGGGCGTGGTTCTAGAACTGTCTGTTGATAAAGGAGAAATCAGCCCGGATGTTGGCTTCGGCGCCAGAACTATTCGTTTTCTAGCAGATATTGGGGCGTTTATTAATGTGGATTATCAGCTTTCTGAGAGAATTTGAAAATAGTCGCCGCACCTGAAACTCACTATGATTAGGAGTTGTCCATTAATAACGTTCCCATTCAGCACCCTGCGATTTTATGCTAATCCTCATGGCTTGATGGGCAGTTTGGCGTCTTTCCAACCAAAAAAACCGGCTGAATAATTTTTGACGTTGGTATATCCCATGTTCTGTAATGTCCTGGCGGCCAGTGGGCTTCTCAGGCCTCCGCCGCAATAGACAACGATGGGTGTCTCTTTGCTCAGTGCAACACGTTGTGCGCGAAACTCGAGCCAGCCTCGCGGAATGTTGACATCCTGAGATGCATCGATTCGACCATCCATACTCTGGATTTCAGTTGGCGTTCGTATATCAATAAGAACCATATCGAGTTCTTCATCAAGCATTTTTCTGAGTTCATCCGTGGTGATCAGGGTCGTCTCTTTTTCAGCTTGCTGCTGCAACTCTGAGCCAGTGGATATGCCGGCGACATCCGCCAGGAGCATCGGTGCGAGTAATGCCAGAGCGAGAGTTAACAGAGAGGTGCGTGATAACAGTTTAGGCATGGTTTGATACCCTGCTGATTGCTAGAAGATGTCTCTTATCCTACACTATTCTGTTTGCTGCGTAGCCTCTGAATAGACTTCTCTTGAAGCCGCGCCATACAGGCAGGGTAGGCTTGGAGGGTGCAAGTCAGCCCGCCGATGACGACTGTCGCCAGAGGGCGCTTCAGAGTTCTGAGTTGACGCCATGTTGTGATTTTAGGAGAATAAGTCATAGTGTCAGAGCATTCTGATGCTTTGTAGTAGGAGTGTTGTATGAATAGTCAAAATCTTGTCGGGCGTTTGTTGCTGATCACTCTGCTGTTGTTCAGCATGTCGAGTCCGGTTGCGGTCGCAGATCGGTTTTGCACTCCCTTTCTCAATGGCAAGGTCGAGCAATCTGTGCTTGACTCTATGCTCCATGCAGCAAAAAAAGGCTACTTATATCGTGTTCAGCCTGCAACTTCCGTGGTGAAATTCTGTATTGACAGCAAGCTCAGTCATGTAGAGGGGAGGTTCAAAGATTTCGAGGGTGGTATTGCAATGCAACCCGGCGCTGAGAAGCGTGGCCAGGCGCTGCTCTCTATTGATGTCGATAGTCTATCAACCTCAAATCCACTGGTTGAAAAAGTGATCAAAAGTGGAACCTTTATTGATGTCGAGCACTATCCGGAAATTCTTTTTGTCAGTACCGGGTTTGAGTGGTTGGTCGGAACTGCGGGCACTGTAAGAGGGAATCTTACTCTTCATGGCGTCACCAGACCCGTCACGTTCAATGTGAAGTTGAGTGATATCAAGGGAAACAAGGTTGGTAATAGCGATAGCATCCTGATCAAGATGACCGTCCCCATCAGTCGCGCAGATTTTGGCATGACGAAAAGGAGATTGCTGGTCAGCGACTCAGTCAAATTGTGTATGAGCGTTCAGGCGAAAAGAACAAACCTTTCATGCATGCAGTGTCATAATTAATAGAGGGAGAGATGGCTCCTTCGTTTTCTTTCTTTGTCGATATCTATGGCGACTTATGACGGCACATTTTGAACTAATCAATTCGTCATGAATAACGATATCGCGCAAAAAGTCCTCGTCATTCGCTAATAATGGCGAGTTAATGAAAGGCAATGCGGGTCACTCATAGTCGATCTCTGTAATGCAGTAGTTTATTATTCCGCCGGGTGTATGCACACTCACTTCGTCATCCAGGCGGCGTTTCAGCAGCGCCTTTGCCATAGGCGAATCCATGCTGATGTAGTCCTTGTGCTGATCAAATTCGTCCGGCCCGACGATGCGATAGTGGTGCTCAACGCCTGTCTCATCCTCGATGGTCACCCATGCGCCAAAAAACACCTGTTGTTTAAGGTCTGGTATTGTGCCGGCAATGATGAGCACCGGCAGGCGATGTTGCAGATAGCGGATGCGCCGGTCGATGCCTCGCAGCTCTTTTTTACGGTAGATATATTCGGCATTTTCAGAGCGATCGCCTTCGGCTGCGGCAGCAGAGAGGATCTTGACGACATGGTGGCGGCGTTTCCAGATGGTTTTTTCTTCAGCCTGGAGGCGTGCAAATCCCTCGGCGGTGATGTAAGGTGATTTAAGGGGGGCTGGTGGACGGTATCTTGCCATGATTGTAACTATTGAGCTTCCTGATAAATTTTCCAGCCAAGTCACTGTTTGCGGGCATATCTTCCAGAAAACGCCGTGAATACATCCATGGTCGCTTCCGGCGTCCTGCCTCACGCGACACTGATACATCCATGTATGGCGTAGGCGGAAACAAGGCATCTGCCGCATATGGATGTGCAAATGCCGTGATTGCAAGGACGCAAAGGAACGGCCATGCCTCCTGCGTTTCTTGCATAAATGACTGCCATCAGAGGCGCTTGAGAAACTCAGTCATTCCGGCCTTCGCCGGAATGAGGTGTTTTGGAATTTGATTCATTTGTAGATATGTTGAGCGATCAAGGGTGTCTCAAGAGATATAATTGAACCAGTTTTTCAGCGCCAGGGCAAACTGGTCTGTATCAAGCGTGATCTCCTTGTCATTCTCGACAGAGAGGCTGCGTATGGTTGTAGTCTTCGGCGTCACTGTGAGTGTGAAACTGTTGCCGGTATGTATGAGTGAGGCATCTGTCTTCGTGATTCCACGCATGCGTTGCAGCAATTCACGGCAGGTGACGGCATCATCCTGGATGTCCGACTCCAGCAGTTGAGCCAGTGCACAGCTCTGCGTGTCGTTGCCTACAGCTCTGGGTGCGTTGTCGTCGTCACGATAAAAGCGCAGCTTGCTCATCTTTTTCTACCCGGATTGCGTATATAGATCGGATATGCGGTATTGATTCTGCCGTCATTCAACACATAGCCTTCGATCGGGAAGCCATGGCCGGAGGGGCCGCGCCATGGTTGTTTGTCACCCTGCTTGCGGTTGTTGTAGGCATGCAGCACAGCCTTGATGATATCCGCAGGCTTCATCGTATCAGGGTACATGGTTGAGAACTTCTCTTTCCACTGCTGTGTTCGTTTATCATAGATGCCAACCTGCGCTGTGTAGACACCCGCCTGATTTGGCCGGCTCTTGATATCCAGAATTTTCGCATCTTTAGGGATCTGCCCGTTGGTTTTTGCATGAAAACCTGTCGGCTTGCCGCGACGGTTGATTTCACCGATAAAAATGTGGGTGGCATTGACGGACGGGGAGGTTTGTGTCCACAGCTTATTCTCTGCAAAAGCACTGCCGCAGCAGAGAATAAGGCCTGGCAGCAGAAAGGAGATGATCTTGAAATGCATTGAAATAGTGTTCTCTATAAACTGAAACTATCCTAACAGATTTGGTCTCTGTTTTGATCTATAATGCGGGGCAAATAGCGCTTTCGCAGACTCGGTTCGAAGTAATTTTAACCACAGATGAACACAGATTAAAGAGAAGTAATAATATCTGTGTGTGTCTGTGTTCATCTGTAGTTGATAAAATAGTGTAACCACAGCTCTTTTGAGGAAAAAGAAAAACTGACCCTTATGGCAAAAAAGCAGCCTCCACTTATCAAGATTCGAAATCTCTCTTTTTCACGTGGTGAAAAGGTGATTTTCGATGGTATCGATGTGGACATTCCCCATGGCAAAATTACCGCAATCATGGGGCCGAGCGGATCCGGAAAAACAACGCTGCTGAAGCTTATCAGCGGGCAGCTGATGCCTCAGTCGGGAACCGTGGAGGTTGATGGGGAACTCATTCATGAGCTTGGAACCCGCCAGCTGTATCGTCTGCGTATGCGCATGGGGATGCTGTTTCAAAGCGGCGCCCTGCTGACGGATTTGAGCGTCTATGATAATGTCGCCTATCCCCTGATTGAGCACACCCAGCTTCCGCGGTCGATGATCCGGAAACTGGTGCTGATGAAGCTGGAGGCTGTTGGCCTGCGCGGAGCGCATGATTTGATGCCGTCGGAGTTGTCAGGCGGCATGGCACGCCGGGTTGCGCTGGCGCGGGCCATTGCGCTCGATCCGATGATGATTCTCTATGACGAGCCTTTCAGCGGTCAGGACCCGATCTCCATGGGGGTGCTGGTGTCACTGATCCGCCGCCTCAATGATGCCGCCCGGATGACTTCGGTGATCGTCTCCCATGATGTCCATGAAACCGCATCGATTGCAGACCTGATCTACGTGATTTCAGAGGGCAGGGTGATCGAGCATGGAACTCCGCAGGCGCTGTTGAATTCGAAAAAACCCTGGACCCGGCAATTTATGCTGGCGCAGGCGGATGGTCCGGTGCCTTTTCACCACCCTGCGCCCTCCCTGCAAGCTGATTTTCTGGGGGAGAGCTGAGTGAATTCAGTCGCCCGCCTGGGACGTAGCTCCATTGAGATGGTGCGCGGCGTTGGCCGCGCCATGCAGTTGTTGTGGCAGATTCTCGGCAGCAGTTATGTGGTGGTGCTGCGGCCGCGGGAGTTTTTTCTGCAGCTCTACAATGTGGGCGTGCTCTCCCTGCTGATCGTTGGTGTTTCCGGCATCTTTGTCGGTATGGTGCTGGCGCTGCAGGGGCATTATATTCTGTCGCGATTCTCTGCCGAGGCGATGCTGGGGGTGATGGTCGCTGCCTCTCTGGTGAGGGAGCTTGGTCCGGTGGTGGCTGCGTTGCTGTTTGCCGGGCGCGCCGGTTCTGCATTGACGGCCGAGATCGGCCTGATGAAGGCAACCGAACAGCTCTCGGGGTTGGAGATGATGGCGGTGAATCCTGTCAGCCGCATTCTGACGCCGCGATTTTTCGCCGGAATTGTCAGCATGCCGATACTAGCCGTTATTTTCAGTGCGCTGGGGATTTACGGCGGCCATTTTGTCGGCGTTACCCTGATGGGGGTGGATGACGGCACATACTGGTCACAGATGATCGCCACGATCGACTTCTATGAAGATGTCATGAACGGCGTCATCAAGAGTTTTGTGTTTGGAGTCGTCTGCACCTGGATCGCGCTGTTCCAGGGTTATGACTCAGTGCCGACAGCAGAGGGGGTCGGCCGCGCTACAACGCGCACCGTGGTGCACTCTGCATTGGCGGTGCTGGCGCTGGATTTTCTATTAACTGCAATGATGTTTGGAGAGATCTGATGCGAAAGGGTTCTGCAGGAGTTGAGGTGATGGTGGGATTGATGGTGCTTGCCGGCGCCGCAGCGCTTTTTTTCCTTGCCATGAGCGCAAGTAATTTCGCCAGCTTTGAGGAGCAGGACGGTTACCTGGTCAAGGCCAGGTTCGATAATATCGGCGGTCTCAAGGTGCGCTCACCTGTGACCCTGGCAGGCGTCATGATCGGACGGGTGAAAACCATCGAGATCGATGAGCAAACATTCGAGGCGGTGGTCTCTCTCTCCATTCAGGCCCGCTATGATCAGATCCCGGAAGATACCTTCGCCAAAATATTGACGCAGGGACTGCTCGGAGAGCAGTATGTCGGACTGGATCCCGGAGGCAGTGAAGAGCTGCTCACTGAGGGAAGCGAAATCACCATTACGCAGTCGGCGCTGGTGCTGGAAGATATGGTGGGACAATTTATTTTCAGCAAGGCTGAGGAGGGGAAATGAAGAGGTTGTATAAATTCTTGACGCTGGGAGTCGGCGTGGCGCTGCTTTTGTGTATGGCGTCAACGCTGCAGGCTGCCAGTGATGATGACATCACTCTGCGCAAGGCGCAGGATTTGACGGATCGCGTCCTGAAACGATTAAAGAGCCGCAAGTCGGAATTAAAGTCTCATCCGGATCGCATATCCGGCGCTGTCGGTGATATCGTCAGGTCGACATTTAATTTTTCAGCAATGACCCGTTCTGCAATGGGAAAACATTGGCGCACAGCCTCCTCATCGCAGAAAAAGAGAGTCACTGATGCCTTCGGCAACCTGCTGATACGCACCTATGGTCTGGCGTTATTGAACTACACGGGGAAACCCGTCGAGTATGGCAAACCGCAGCGCTCCAAGGATAATAAACGTGTCGTGATCCCCAGCAAGGCATTTCCCTCCAGTGGAAGGCCGCTCTCGATTCGTTACTATATGAGCAAAAGCGGCGCACAATGGAGCGTCTACGATGTCAAGATCGACGGTGTCAGCCTGATGACCAACTATCGGGAGAATTTCAGGAGCGAGATTCGCAAGGGTGGCATTGACGGCCTGATTCAGAGTCTGGGCAGACGTGCTGCAGCAAAGTAACAGCGCCGAACTCAAGCAGGCTGGAGATGGGCGTCTGTCGCTTTCCGGGGCTCTGGATTTTGACACCGTGGCCAAATTGCGGCCGCTGCTGCGCCGCTATCTTCGACCGGGTGAAAAGATCTCGGTCAACCTCAAACGCGTAGGCCGCTGTAACAGCGCCGGACTGGCCCTGCTGCTGCAGTGGGTTGAAGATGCCCGGCAGCGGGGATCTACGATCCAGTTTCGCAATCTCCCCCACTCCCTGACTGAAATTGCCGATTTATATAATTTGAAGAGCCTGATCCCGGTTGTTTGATGGTGTTACGGAAAGATTTTAACCACGAAAGTCACGAAAAACACGAAATTTTAAAAACCTGTGTGAACGCCGTCATTGCGAGGGAGCATAAGCGACCGCGGCAATCTCAGGGAGATTGTGACATGCTGGGAGATTATAAATTACATCCTTGTAATTTACCCTTCGGGTCGCACAAGGTGCGTTCAATTTTGCTCCGAGCAAAATTAGTGCCGCGCTGCGCTCGCAATGACGCATGACAGCCTCCGAGTCACTCTTCACTCTTTTTCTGATCTTCAATCATCGAGATGGCGTGCTTCAGTTTGAGCAGCAGTTCATCCTGCTGATCTGCGGGGACTTCATTGAGATTGATGTTGAGTTCGAAGCCGGGCTCAAGATACTGCATATCCGGTTCGCTCGTCCCGGTCTGCCGATGTCCCAGCACGCGGCAGGGCGTTACCTCGCGTGCAAAGCCCTTGACCTGAATCGCCGCGACCTCTTCGAGCAGGAAGGTTTTCTCTACCAGGGTGCCGGTATCGGCTGAGATCAGGATCTCTCCCGGCTGCGCGGCGCTTTCGAGGCGGCTGGCAAGATTGACCGTATTGCCGATAATGGTGTATTCCATGCGCTGCTCACTGCCGAAATTTCCGACTGTGCAGAATCCGCTGGCGATACCCATGCGCACTGAAAAATCATGGCTGATGCCGCGCAGTTTCCACTCCTTTTTGAGCTCCCCGATGGCCTCGCGCATATCCATCGCCATGGCGACACAGCGTTCGGCGTCTTTTCCGGGGCCTTCTGTTTCCGGATCGCCAAAGAAAACCAGCACTGCGTCACCGATGAATTTGTCGAGGGTGCCGCCGTGTTTGATCACCACTTCAGACATTCTATTGAGATAGGCATTCAGGTGAAAGGAGAGATCCTCCGGCTCCATGCTGTCAGTCATAGCCGTGAAGCCAACGATATCGGAGAGAAACACAGTCAGTTTTTTACGGTGGCTGCCGATGCGCGCTGATTTTTTGCCTTCAAAAATGGATTGATAGATCTGCGGCGAGAGGTATCTGGAGAGCTGATTTGAGAGATCCTCGAGGCGTGCTTCACTCTCCTTGATCTGCTTGTGCGCCTGGATGATGGAGTTGATCAATGGGCCGACAAGACGGATGTTCAACACGGCGCCGATCAGGATTGCCAGCCAGGCGACGATGGATGTGTAGAGTGCGGCATGGAAAAATGGCGCCTGGATTTCCGAGAGATCCATCTGTGCGACCAGGCCCATCTCCAGGAACGGCAGGTACTCATAGGCCGCCAGCACCTCTTCGCCGCTATGGTCGATGGCGGTGATCGTCCCTGAAGTCCCGGACAACGCCAGCTTCATTGGCATGTTGTTTTTACTGTCGTCCAGCGGCAGCGGTGGAGGAATTTCGAAATTCAGCTTGCGTGTCGGCAGTAGAAACACCACTTCATCGGCAACACGCTCCGCGAGTACGATCTCTCCGGTTTTGCCGAAGCCGCTATAGTGGATATGCGCCTCCTTGATCTGGCTGAGGGTTCCGGCTCGGGAGACCCTGCTGCCCCGGGTTCCACTCACGATGGCGTCGAATTTGGCGATAGCCTCATAGATGCGGGCCTGTGATTTCACCAGCTCCTGAAGTTCCTGCTGTGACTCCTGTAACTTGATCTTGTAGAGATAGGCAAAGCCAAAAATCGCCACGGCCAGCGCAATGGTCGTCATGATGAGGATCGAGTAGAGCTGGATCTTCTTTCGGTTGGCGATGGTGACAGTTTTCATCGCGTTGGTTCACCGGTGAGTTCAGAGACGATCTTGCGTCGCATGTCGGGAATCGAGCCATTCAGCAGCATTTTCTTCAGCCTTGCAGTGATGGCCGGGAGCAATTTCTCATGCTGTTTGTGCAGGTAGTGATAGAGCAGGTAGGTTTCGAGAATGCCGTTGAGGTGTAATTTGTCACCCTGTGGGTGCTGGCGGATGGCAACAGCACCGTTGATGTAGGGTACAACGATGAGATCGACCTTATCGTTTAGCAGCAGATCGATGAGTTCAGCATAACTTTGAGCCATTTGCACCTGCATGCCGCGGGTTCCCTTTTCTGCAAAGATGATCCCTTTGACCAGCCCGATTTTGAATCTCCTCAGGCTATGCCAGCCACGCAGCTTGCGTTTTTTCTTCTTGGAGAAGACGGCTCCCTGAATGTAGTTGATGGGAATCGGAACCTGGATAAGGTTCGGGAAGTTGCGGGAGATGCCGTCGATACGCTGCACCTCGCCGTCGGCTGAGCCACTGTTTGAGCGTTGCAGGGCTTCACTGGCGGGTAGTTCGAGGATGCTGATATCGATTCCGAGCCTATGGTAGGCCTTTTTCAGTACCTTGGCGGAAATCGTGGTGTCAGAAGAGTTGGCGACGGTCGTCAATACAAGCTGCTGATCCGCCATGAGCGGCATGGATAGCAGCAGGAAGATGAGCAGTGCGCAGTTGTGTCTGAGTCTCTGTTTCATCGTTTCAGAAAAATTTTTCCGCAGAATGTGTGGGGTAGCTTCCTCTGTAACTTCTCAATAAGTCCGTGCGGGTATTCATTTACTATGTTGTCATTTCGACCGAAGGGAGAAATCTGAAAGCACTGGATAATGAACAAACTCAAGATTTCTCCCTTCGGTCGAAATGACAAGTAATTATGCACGGTGTTATTGTGATATTAGCCTCTCTCTCCAGGTGAGTGCTTTCTGAATTGTACACGAGGATATCGTCAAAGTTGGGAGTATCCGCTATTTCCAGTATCATTAGCAATTCTATTACTGAAATCCACAAACTTTCATGGATAAACTCCTGATTACCGGCGGCAATAGACTCTCCGGGGATGTGCGCATCTCCGGCGCCAAGAACGCTGCCCTGCCTATTCTTGCCGCAACCCTGCTGGCCGAAGAACCTGTCATTGTCGGCAATGTTCCGCATCTGCAGGATGTCACCACGACGATTGCTCTGCTTGGACATATGGGAGCGCAGATCACGGTTAATGATCAGATGCAGGTCGAGGTGGATGCCAGCAATATCACGAGTTATGAGGCGCCCTATGACCTGGTGAGAACCATGCGCGCCTCGATCCTGGTGCTGGGCCCTACGTTGGCCCGCTTTGGCGAGGCGATCGTTTCTCTGCCCGGTGGCTGCGCTATTGGCGCACGCCCGGTCAACCTGCATATCGAAGGATTGCGCGCCATGGGCGCCAATATCGAGGTTGAGAACGGTTTTATTCATGCCACGGCCAAACGTCTCAAGGGAACACAACTGATGCTCGATCTTGTGACCGTTACCGGTACTGAGAATCTGATGATGGCGGCAACTCTGGCTGACGGCGAGACCATCATCGAGAATGCCGCACGCGAGCCCGAAGTTGCAGATCTCGCCGGTTTTCTGAATGCCATGGGCGCCAAAATTTCAGGTGCCGGAACAGATATGATTGTTATCGAAGGCGTGGAGAGGCTGCATGGCGCGACCTATAATGTCATGCCTGACCGCATCGAAACCGGAACTTTTCTGGTTGCCGCCGCAGTGACTCGCGGCAAGATCCGTGCGCGTGATACAGATCCGTCATCGCTGGATGCCGTGCTGCATAAGCTGACCGAAGCAGGGGCCGTCATAGAGACGGGCAGTGACTGGATCGAGCTGGATATGCAGGGAAAGCGTCCACTGGCAGTCGATATCCACACCGATCCCTATCCGGCATTTCCCACCGATATGCAGGCGCAGTTTTGTACGCTCAATGCGGTTGCAGAGGGCGTGGGCGTGGTGACCGAAACCGTGTTTGAGAATCGCTTCATGCATATTCCCGAGCTGCAGCGCATGGGCGCGGATATTCGCCTCGAGGGCAATACGGCGATCTGCAGCGGCCTGGAGGAGCTCAAGGGAGCTCCGGTGATGGCGACGGACCTGCGCGCCTCGGCGAGCCTGGTGATTGCAGGACTGGTGGCTGACCGCGATACGCTGGTGGATCGTATCTATCATGTCGATCGGGGATACCAAAATATCGAAGAGAAACTCTCGGGCCTTGGCGCACGCATCCGCCGGGTCGAAGGGCGCTGATCATGAGCGAAATGCCGCTGACGATCGCCCTCTCCAAGGGACGTATCTACAAGGATACGCTGCCGCTGCTGGCGCATGCAGGCATCGAACCGGTGGATGATCCGGTCACCAGCCGCAAACTGATCCTGGACACCAACCATGAGCATATCAAGCTGGTGGTGATACGCGCCACGGATGTTCCTACTTATGTACAGTGGGGCGCCGCCGATGTGGGCGTTGCCGGCAAGGATGTGTTGATGGAGCATGGCAGTGAAGGACTCTATGAGCCGCTGGATCTGAAGATTGCGCGCTGCCGCATGATGGTGGCCGGTAAACCGGAGGCGACCTATGACGGCGATCATGTGCGCATCGCCTCAAAATATGTGCATACGACAGAGCGCTTTTTTGCGCAGCGCGGACAACAGGTCGAGATCATCAAGCTCTACGGCGCCATGGAGCTGGCCCCGCTGGCGGGACTCGCCGATGTGATTGTTGATCTGGTGGAGTCAGGTAATACGCTTAAAGCCAATGGTCTGGTGCCATTGGAGCATATTGCCGATATCAGTTCGCGCCTGATCGTCAACAAGGCGTCGTGGAAGATGAAGCACGCTACTATCAAGAGTCTGCTGGAAAAGCTGAGTGAAGCAGTGGGAGAGAACAATGGCTGAGATTCGCCGCCTCGATTCAGGAACTGCAGATTTTCAGGAGCAGTTGGATCTCCTGCTGGCCTGGGAGTCTGTCTCCAACAGTGACGTCAACAACACCGTTAACGATATCATTGCCGGGATCAGAGAGACGGGCGACCAGGCGCTGATCGATTTTACCAGCCGTTTTGACGGCTGGACTCCGGCGTCAGCGCAGCAGCTGGAAATCTCTGTTGATCGCCTGCAGCAGGCGTGGAATGCGATCAACGGGGAGCAGCGCACGGCCCTGCAGACAGCCGCTGATCGCATCGGCAGCTATGCAGAGCATCAGAAGCAGCATGATTGGAGCTATGAAGAGCCGGATGGCACTTTGCTGGGACAGCAGGTCACAGCGCTGGACAGGGTGGGGCTCTATGTGCCGGGCGGCAAGGCGGCCTATCCCTCATCGGTATTGATGAATGCCATCCCCGCCAGGGTCGCTGGTGTGCCTGAGTTGATCATGGTCGTTCCTACTCCGCAGGGCGAGCTCAACGAGCTGGTGCTGGCGGCGGCGCACATTGCCAACGTCGAGCGGGTATTCGCAGTTGGCGGCGCCCAGGCAGTCGCAGCGCTGGCGTACGGAACCGAAAGCGTTCCGGCGGTAGACAAGATTGTCGGTCCCGGGAATATCTATGTCGCAACCGCCAAGCGCTCGGTGTTTGGCCAGGTTGGCATCGATATGGTGGCAGGCCCCTCGGAAATCCTGATCATTTGTGACGGCGAGACCGATCCGGACTGGATTGCCATGGATCTCTTCTCCCAGGCGGAGCATGATGAGGACGCCCAGTCGATCCTGTTGACACCGGATGCGACTTTCATCGACAGGGTGGCTGATAGTATTGACAAACTGCTGCCGCAGATGGAGCGTAGGGAGATCATCGCCGTCGCGCTGCGCGAGCGGGGCGCACTGATTCATGTGAAGGATCTCGATGAAGCCGTCAAGGTGGCGAATTTCATTGCGCCGGAACACCTGGAGCTCTCTGTCGAAGATCCGCAAACCATGGCAAAAGAGATCCGTCATGCTGGCGCCATCTTCATGGGACGCTACACATCCGAGCCGCTGGGCGACTACTGCGCCGGACCGAATCATGTGCTGCCGACATCCCGCACGGCGCGTTTTTCATCGCCGCTGGGCGTGTATGATTTCCAGAAACGCACCAGCCTGATCATGGCGTCGCCACAGGGCGCCGACAGGCTCGGACGGATTGCATCCACGCTGGCGCGCGGCGAGGGATTGACGGCACATGCCCGCTCGGCAGAGTATCGACTTAAAGATGACCAGAATCCTTGAGTGGCCAACATCTTTACAAATGAGTCAAATTTCAAAAAATGACTCTCGCCAAGGCGCAAAGACCGCAAAGGTTTTTCCTGGCGAGCTTAGCGTCTTTGCGAGAGAAAATGTTTCTTCACGCCTTGTCTGTCTGAGATTTGGTCTCGCTAGTCGCAGGCCGGAATCCAGATTCATTCAACGGATGAAATTCCTGGATCCCGGCATGCGCCGGGATGACGAGGTTTTTACAGGTTGTTTGACGTGAACCTGATCGAGCAGTGGATCCGCCCCGAAGTTCGCGCCATCAGTGCCTATCATGTTGCTGACGCGAGCGGATTGATTAAACTGGACGCCATGGAAAATCCCTATACCTGGCCTGAAGAGCTGCGTGATGAGTGGGCGCAGTTGATTCGCGATGCCGATGTCAACCGCTATCCGGATGCGCACGCCAGGCAGTTGACGCAGCAGCTGCGCAGTGCGATGCAAATTCCCGCTCATGCCGGGGTGCTGCTGGGCAATGGTTCGGATGAGATCATTCAGATGCTGGCGCTGGCGCTGGGCGGAGAGGGGCGCACCCTGCTGTCGGTCGAGCCTGGTTTTGTCATGTATCGCCTGATTGCGGCCTTTTCCGGTCTCAAATATGTCGGGGTTGAACTCAATGCGGATGATTTTTCATTGGATATGGAAGCCCTGCTTGAGGCGATCGACGAGCATCGGCCCGCGCTGCTGTTTCTGGCCTATCCCAATAATCCGAGCGGCAATTTGTTTGCCACCTCTGATGTGGAGCGCATCATCGCAGCGTCTCCCGGACTGGTGATTATCGACGAAGCCTACGCGCCTTTCACCGGTGCCAGCTTTATGCCGCGCATCGGCGAATTCGACAACATGGTGGTGATGCGCACCCTCTCGAAAATGGGACTTGCCGGTTTGCGCCTGGGCCTGCTTGCCGGGCCTGAAGAGTGGATTAGCGAGGTCGACAAGACCCGGCTCCCGTATAACATCAACGTCCTGACCCAATTGAGCGCCAGTTTTGCGTTGAGCCACATCTCCGTGTTTGATCGACAGACAGCGAAAATTCGCCAGGCCCGCTCGCAACTCTTTAGAGAGCTGCAAGAGATACCTGGTATCACGCCTTTTCAGAGTGAAGCCAACTTTATTCTTGTGCGTACGGCGGAAGGGGAGGCGCCTTCATTGTTTGAAGGTCTGAAACGCCAGGGTATCCTCATCAAAATTTTGCATGGCGGTCACCCTTTGTTGAACGACTGCCTGCGCATCACCGTAGGAACCGACAGAGAGAACCGCGCTCTTGTCGAAGCGCTGAAGTTCCCTAAAACCTAAAACCTAAAACCTAAAACCTAAAACCTAAAACCTACCTTATTTGATTCTAATCATCTCTTCACGGAATTTCAGTCACGCTGTGATACTCAGGTAGTATACTTTTTACCAAGAGTACGTTTAATAAGGGGGGATGTACAACTCCTCCCGCTAAAAGGAGATCCAAAAATGCTTGAAATAAAAAACAGATCAAGCGGTGAGGTTCTTGCCGCTGTCGATGCAGATACCCTGGCGAATGTCGACTGGCGGGAGATGTCCCTTTCAGGAGCAGATCTAAGCGACATGGATCTCAGTGGAGCTCGCCTTGATTTCGTTGATCTGGTCGACGCGGATCTCAGCGGAGCCAATCTTCAGGGGGCCGTGTTGTGTGGAGCGCATCTTGAAGGGGCTAATCTTAGCGGCGCCAATCTGGGCAGAGCGCGTATTGGTGGAAATACACGATCCAATGCCGCCACCCTGGAAGGCGTCAATCTCTCCGGCGCAGATCTGAGTTCAGCCGATTTGCGTTATGCAATTGTGAGCCATGCAAATCTCACAGGCGCCATCCTGACAAATGCTGATCTGTGCAACGCCGATCTGCATAACAGTAATCTCTCGGGCGCAACTGCGCACCATGCGCTGATGATCGATACAAATCTGAGCGGTGCGGATCTCAGCAATGCGAATTTTCGCGACTGTCATCTCAACGGCGCTATCCTGATCAAGGCGAATCTGAGCGGTATGACCCTGGAGAGTGATCATGAAGGGGACTTTAGCGCGATGAATCTTGCGAACCTCGATGGAGCCAATATGACAGGTGTGCACATGCACAACATCTCTGCGACGGACTGTATGATGCGGCGTGTGAATCTTACCGACGCAGATCTCTCCCATGCCGTGCTCAGTGGTACGATCATGCGCAATGCCAACGTCACCAATGCCAATTTCGATGGTGTGGAACTGGCAACGGTTACCATGGATTTTTCCAACTTCTCGCAGGCGCTGAACGCCGAGATCCCGGACTACAAGAGGAATTTACGCTAGCCGGCAACGCGGTCGTGTAACAAACAACGCAGGATGCTGCTGAGCTTGCGAAGCGCATCGTTCGCGTGAATCTCGATTGATGCGCTTCGTTCCTCAGCAGCATCCTACATACAGTTGCCTTGCATGGAGAAATTGGGTGTTGCGATCAGGAGTAGTCGAAAGAGTATGCTATGAATAATGGAGAGTTTCGTCTAATATAACGCATAGATAGTATGGTTTTTTTAAGCCATAGGAGTCTGAAGATGCCAACAGATCGCCCAACCAGAGTGCATACGCGACGACCCGCGACGCACCATCCGGCGACACCGCCCGAGGAGATCCGCTCACTCGGCATTGCCGGCAATCTCGCACGCACCTTTATAACCTCGCCACTCTCCCCCATGCTGTTGATGGCAAGTCTCTTCATCGGCTTGATGGGGCTGATTTTCACACCACGCCAGGAGGATCCGGAAATCTCCGTGCCGATGGTGGATATCTTCATCAGCTATCCTGGCTCCTCTGCCGAACAGGTCGCCAGCCTGGCGATCAATCCGCTCGAACGCATGATGAGCGGCATTCCCGGCGTCAAACATATCTACTCCGCTTCCGAACATGAACGCGGAATTGTCACCGTGCGTTTCAAGGTGGGTGAAGAGCTGGGGCCGTCCATTGTCAAGGTGCATGACAAGCTGCAGTCCAACCTGGACAAAATTCCACCTGGCGTCTCCATGCCGCTGGTCAAACCCAAGGGAATCGATGATGTCCCCATCGTGACAGTGACGCTGTGGTCCGAGAAACTGGGGGACGAGGTCTTGCGGACACTGGCGGCAGATGTGCTGCAGCGCCTCAAAGAGGTCAAGAATACCGGCGATGGCTTTATTGTCGGCGGCCGCGCCAAGCAGGTGCGAGTTGAAATCCTGCCGGAGCGCGTGGCGGGCCATGACATCAGTCTGGAGCAGGTCGCCAACACCATCCGCACTGCCAATATGGCGTCGACCTCCGGATCCATGGAGGCGGGAAGCACCCATTTTCGGGTGACATCGGGGCACTTTCTGAAAAACGCCAATGAAGTCGGCAGGCTGGTGGTGGGCAGCAGCCAGGGCAATCCTGTCTATGTTTCGGATGTCGCCAATGTGCTGGACGGGGCTGAAGAGACGTCGCAGGTGGTGACCTATATCAGCGGGCCAGCTGCAGATGCGGATGCGGCTATGACAACTGGAGCCGCCGCTGTCACCATCGCGATCGCCAAGAAAGAGGGCACAAACGGCGTCAGCGTCGCCAATGCCATCCTGGAAAAAGTGGAGTCGCTGAAGGGGCGCATCATCCCTGAGAATGTGCATGCCACGATCACGCGGAATTATGGCAAGACAGCCAATGACAAGGTCAATGAGCTGCTGCTGTCACTGCTGGGGGCCGCCGCAGCGGTGACCCTGCTCTCCTGGATCACGATAGGACGGCGCCCCGCTATCGTGGTCGTCGCCATCATCCCCGTCGTCATTCTGATTACCATCTGGTCCGCCTGGGCGCTGGGTTATTCGATCAATCGCGTGAGCCTGTTTGCACTGATCTTCTCGATCGGCATCCTCGTCGATGACGCCACGGTGGTGGTGGAAAATATATTCCGGCGCTGGCTGCATGATGGTGAGACGCGCATTGATACAGCGGTCGATGCAGTACGCGAAGTCGGCAATCCGACTATTATTGCAACATTGGCGGTGCTCTGTGCGCTGTTGCCGATGGGACTGGTGAGCGGCATGATGGGTCCCTACATGTTCCCGATTCCGCTGTTTGGCTCCGTGGCGATGCTCTTCTCTCTGTTTTCCGCCTTTGTATTTACCCCCTGGTTTGCCTACAAAATGCGGCCCAAGCTGCAAGTTTTGCAAAAGGCCGAGCGGCGTGAGAAAAAGACCCAGGACCTTATCGGGCGCATCTACCGTCCCTTTATCGAACCGCTGATCAGGAGCCGTTTCAAAGGTCGGGTGTTCGTGGTGGTGATCGTGATCGCCTTCTTCGCCGCCCTGTCGATGTTTTACACCAAGGCAGTGACTGTGAAAATGCTGCCTTTCGACAACAAGCCTGAATTCAATGTGTTGATCAATCTGCCGGAAGGGACTACCCTGCCTGATACGGCGAATTTCACTTCGCAGCTGGTTGATGCTCTGCGTACGGTTCCCGAGGTGACTGCACTGCAAACCTACGTCGGCACGGCATCACCCTACAACTTCAATGGCATGGTGCGTCACTACTATCTGCGCGCCGAACCCTGGCAGGCGGATATCCAGGTGATGCTGCTGGACAAAAGAGAGCGTCAACGCAGCAGCCATGAGATATCCGAGTCGGTGCGCAACCTGCTGACGCCGATTGCCGTGCGTTTTGGCGCCAAAATTGCCGTCGTCGAGATGCCTCCCGGACCGCCGGTGCTGCAGACCATGGTTGCCGAGGTGTATGGGCCGGATCATGAGACGCGTCAGCAGGTTGCCAGGGATATGGAGCAGATATTCATCGATGCGCCAAACCTGGTGGATGTCGATACCTATATGGCGGATGCTTCCGCACGCTGGCATTTTGAAGTGGATACGGAGAAAGCGACGCGCCGAGGCGTCTCGGTCGAGAGCATCAACAGAAACCTGGCGATGGCTATGGGCGGTTATCAACTGGGTGATGTGAAGCGTAGTCGTGAACTGGAGCCGACCTATCTGGTCATACAGCTGCCGCTCTTCGTCAGGGCGGAGATCAACAAGCTCACCACTTTGCCGATTCCGACCGAAAGCGGAACCAATATCCCGCTCTCGGAAGTCGGCCGGTTCGTCAAAGTGGCCGAAGATCCCATCATCTACCATAAGGATTTGCGCCCCATGGAGTATGTCGTGGGTGAGATGGAGGGCAGGCTGGGCGCGCCCATCTACGGCATGATGTCAGTCGAGGAGGCGCTCAATCACTACCAGACGCCTGATGGAGTAGAGATCACGGGAACTCTCACCGGAGCGCCGGATGATGATGCCGTGTCAGGATTTGAGTGGAGCGGCGAGTGGGTCGTCACCTATGAAACCTTTCGTGATATGGGCATTGCATTTGCCGCAGCGCTGGTGATGATCTATATCCTGCTGGTGTGGGAATTCGGCAATTTCATTCATCCGGCGATTATCATGGCTCCCATTCCATTGACGCTGATTGGCATCATTCCCGGCCACTGGCTCATGGGAGCGGAGTTTACCGCGACCTCCATGATCGGCTTTATTGCGCTGGCCGGAATCGAGGTGCGCAACTCGATTCTGCTGGTGGATTTTGCCCGCAACGAGGTGCACAGAGGGGTTCCCGTGCGGGAGGCGGTGGTTTTAGCCGGGCAGATCCGCATGCGTCCCATCTGGGTCACGGATTTGACCATGATGGCCGGCGCCATAGCGATTATTTTTGATCCGATCTTCGAAGGCATGGCGGTTTCACTGCTGTTCGGACCAATCGTGGCCGTGCCGCTGACCATGATCGTCGTGCCCCTGGGCTGCATCTCCGCCTATAAAGCTTTCCTCAGGAAAAGCCCGCAGAGTGAGGAGGCAGCGGGAGACCACTGCGGCGGCAGCGACACGCTGTTGATGAAGTGAAAGGTTTTAAGTTTTAGGTTTTATGTGTTAGGTTGTTTAGCAATCGTTATTTGAAATTCAGATATTTGGTCATAAAAGGATTCAGGGTCCAATGCCAGCAACTGCCATCAAGCATCCACAACCTCACCGCTACACAACTGCGGACTATCATCGCATGGGTGAAGCGGGGATTATTGCGCCTGATGTCAGAGTGGAACTCATACAGGGAGAGATCATCGATATGACGCCGATCGGAAGCGGCCATGCCGGCCTTGTCAAACATCTCAACAAAATATTTATTCAGACTGTGGGCGATGCTGTAGTCGTTGGAGTACAGGACCCCGTCGTTCTTGACGATTTTTCCGAGCCTGAGCCGGATCTCGCGTTATTGCGATTTCGCGAGGACTTCTACACGAAATCCCATCCCCGCCCTGAAGATGTTCTGCTCATCGTCGAAGTGGCGGACACGACCCTGCAGTATGACCGGGAGATCAAGCTGCCTTTGTATGCCCACGCCGGCATTCCGGAAGTGTGGCTGGTCGATGTCGTGGCAAAAAGCGTGACTGTTTATAGTCTTCCGGAGGAGGTAGGTTACACTAAGCAGTTTAACCTGGATGATTTGAAAGCAGTAGAAGTATCGGCACTGGAAGGGTTCAGTTTCGACTTGTCGGGAATGTTTGAAGGGTAGTAATTGAAGGTCTGATCACACTACGTCTAAACCTAAAACCTAAAACCTTCCCACCTAAAACCTCTCTTTATTCACACAATTTGATTTTTTTGTGCTGACTATCGAGCTCTTCATGCACACCCCGCTTCATGGCGATCTTCAGCAGCGGCGGCGTTGCCAGTGTGGTGATGATGACCATCAGCACCACGGCTGAAAACATGGCGCTGTCGATGACGCCGAGGGTCTTGCCGATCGCGGCGAAAACAAGGCCGACTTCACCACGCGGCATCATGCCCACGCCAATGGAGAGGCGGTTGAGATCTTTACCCGCGCCGACTCCTGCAGCCACTTTTCCGGCAATAGCTGCAATGAGCAGGCCGGATGCAAGCAATACGACATTCCAGTCGAGAAAGGTCTCCAGCTTGACCTGTATTCCCATCAATACAAAGAAGATCGGCGCCAGTATGCTCTCCAGCGGGGCGAACAACTCCTTGATCGAGTATTTCTGATGACGCTGGCTGCCTCCCCATGCAGAGAAATGTTTTTCATGCAGCAGCAGCCCGGCGGCAAAGGCGCCGATAATGGTGGCGAGTCCCGCAAGATTTGCAAACCATGCCAGCAGCATCACGAACACAAAAGAGACAAACAGTTTTGCTTCCATGACATCGAGTTTGGAAAGCATGCGAATCAACAGGCGAATGACGTGTGGGCCAAGCAGCAGCGTGCTGCCGATGAACATGCTCGCCAGCAGGATCGTATGTACGATGCTGTTGACATCCATGCTGCCTGTGACCACGATTCCGGAAACGATTGAGAGCATCATCAGTCCCAGTACATCATCCATCACGGCGGCGCCGAGAATCACATGGGACTCTTTAGTGCTTGTTTTTCCCAAATCCTGGAGTACGCGGGCGGTGATGCCGATGCTGGTAGCGCCCAGTGTGGCGCCCAGGAACATATGCATCGCATGCGAAGCATCGGGAGTAAGCCACCAGGTCACCATAAAACCGAGGGAGAATGGCAACAGCACACCAATCAGCGCCACCCTGATAGCATTCATGCCGACATGTTTCAGTTCTGCTACACAGGTATTCAGGCCGACGTGGAACAGCAGGAATATGACTCCGTAGCGGGAGAAGATATCGACTGCCTGGGCAATGGAGAGGTAATCCTGACCATGAGGTCCGCGTGCGATCTCAAGAAAGAGAGCGGCTGTCTGCGGATCCATGACTGAGGAGATGGTTTCGGAAACCGGTGTTCCAGATATCACGATCTGCACAATGTTCGTGCAGGCGATGCCTTCACGCAAGATGACAATCAGGTCATAGCCGAACAGATAGAGCAGATTTCCCACCACCACGCCCATCAGGAGTTCACCCAATACCGTGGGCTGATTAAAGTGACGTGCGCTGTAACGGCCGATCAGTGCGGCGATCAGGATCAGCGTGACGCCGAAGATAACCGGAGCTATCGGGTCGTTATGCATGATCATCGGATGGCTGCCTGGAGTAGAGATATGGTGCTCCTGTCTGGTTAGGACGACAGCTCGCATTGATGCGAACTATATTCAGATATTACACCAGATTGAGTGTCTAACTCGAAAACCTAAAACCTTCCCCCTCGCATTCCCAGCAGAATCTCCTCCATGACGATCCACGGATCACCGCTGCTTTTAATTGCCTGGTCAGCCTCGGCAAGCTTTTTGATGAGTCTGTACCAGCCCTGCAGTGGTAGCCTGCGTGCGCCGCTGGTGAGTAGTTGTTGCCGGCTTTGCCAGACAGGGGGTTTCTGCCGTTTGAATACGGATGCCGGTGGTTCTTTGCGACTGAGGGCCTCAGCAACACTGGCGGCAAGACGCACTTCACGCGCCACAGACCAGAGCACTACAGGCTCGGGCGTGCCTTCGGCTTTGAGGGTGCGGATCATCTTCAGCGCTCTTGCAGTCTCTCCTGCAAGGGCGGCATCCATCAATTCGAAAATGGTGAAGTGAGCACTGCCGGAAGCAGATGCGACGACATTTTGCAATGTGATATTGCCAACGCCATGGGCGATGCGCAGCTTTTCGATCTCCTGATCGGCAGCCATCAGGTTGCCTTCGGTCTGCTGCGCAAGGAACTGAATCGAGTCACGGGTCAGTTGTAATCCGTGGTGTTGAGCGCGGTTTTGAATCCATCTTGGCATATCGGCCGCCTTCACCGGCCATATCTGGATCACGACG
>JAIVTC010000400.1:0-7685 GCA_048629055.1 Candidatus Bathyarchaeota archaeon | reverse complement strand
CATGCGAGGCATTGCCGCCGATGGAGCCGGTATCCGCCTCTACAGGGCGAAAATCGAGGCCGCAGCGGCTGAAGATGCGGTTGTAGGTGGCAAACATCACATCGTAAGTCTGCTGCAGCGACTCCTGCCCGAGGTGGAAAGAGTAGGCGTCTTTCATGAGAAATTCGCGTGCGCGCATGACGCCGAAACGCGGGCGGATCTCGTCGCGGAACTTGTTTTGAATCTGGTAGAAGTTGACGGGCAGTTGGCGATAGCTCTGCAGCTCGTGGCGCGCCAGGTCGGTAATGATCTCCTCATGCGTCGGGCCGAAGCAGAACTCGCGATTGTGACGGTCGCGAAAACGCAGCAGTTCCGGGCCATACTCTTCCCAGCGGCCGGACTCCCGCCACAATTCGGCAGGCTGCACAGCGGGCATCAGCACTTCAAGCCCCCCGGCGCGATCCATCTCTTCACGCACGATGTTTTCCACCTTGCGCAGCACGCGCAGCCCCAGCGGCAGCCAGATATAGAGCCCGGCAGCCAGTTTGCGGATCATGCCGGCGCGCAGCATCAGCTGATGGCTGGCGATCTCGGCGTCAGAGGGGGTCTCTTTGAGGGTGTGCAGTGGAAATTTTGATATTCGCATTCGCGTGTTGATTTTGTTGTGATAACACAACGTGCCATAGTATCAAAATGTACGATGCCTGAAAATATAAGTTCTCTCTTAACTTTCGATGAAGTTGTCTCTCTTTTTATTTTGAACCACAGATGCATACAGATAAACACAGATTAAGAGATAATGAATACTGTCATTGCGAGGGGGTTTAAGCGACCGCGGCAATCTCGATTGATGCGGTTCGTACCTCACCGGCATCCTACTGTTCAACCCAATTTCCGGGGATGTTGAGAAGCTCCCGAATTATCAAATATCAATTAACAGATTTATGTCCTGAAATTGCAGATATTTTTCCTGTTTCACGGCATAATGGGCTCTTAAAGAGTTTGCAGTCTTCAGTTGACAGTCGTCAGCAAAAGAGACGCTTTCTGTTCCATGTTTTTACTGCAAACTGCCTACTTCCTACTGCCAACTTTTTTTGATGGAACATATCCTTACACTGCTGCTGCTGCTGCCTCTCTCTGGAGCACTGTTAATCGCCCTCGTTCCCGGCAATCGCGCACAGCTGATCCGCATTATTGCTCTGCTCACGGCGGTCATGACCATGGTGCTGGCGTTGCTGCTGCTGGATCTCTTTGACGCCTCGAATCCTGCTGTGCAACTGTTTGAACAGTTCATCTGGAATCCTCGTCTGGGAACCTCTTACGCTGTCGGTGTTGATGGCATCTCACTGCCGATGGTGCTGTTGGCGGCATTGCTGTGCCTGGTTGCCATCATGGCTTCAGGCGGCATAAAGGAGCGGGTGAAAGGTTACTACCTGCTGATCCTGGTACTGGAAACGGCCATGATGGGCGTCTTTATGGCCCAGGACTGGGCGATCTTCTACGTCTTCTGGGAGATGACGCTCATTCCGCTGTTTTTTCTCATCGACCGCTGGGGTGGCAAAAACCGCCAGATGGCATCGCTCAATTTTGTCCTCTATACCATGGGCGGTTCGGTCTTTATGCTGATCAGCCTGCTGGTGCTGTTTGACGCCACCCCAAACCACTCATTTGCCATGGCGGAGATGATGAAGGTGGAGAGCGGCCTCTCTGAAGCACAGCAGATCATGATTTTCCTCGGTCTGCTGATTGGCTTCGGCGTCAAGATGCCGGTGTTTCCGCTGCACGGCTGGCTGCCGCTGGCGCATGTGGAGGCTCCCGCGCCGATCAGTATTCTGCTCTCGGGGATCCTGCTGAAGATGGGAGCCTACGGCATCATTCGCGCCGCAGCCATGCTGCCGGATGCGGTGAATGCACTGCAGAACCTGCTGCTGGCGCTGGCCATGATCAGCATCATCTATGGCGGATTGCTGGCCTGGAAACAGCGTGATTTGAAGAAGATGATCGCCTACTCCTCGGTGAGCCACATGGGAGTAGTGCTGCTGGGGATTGCCACACTGAGCGAAATCGGCATGAGCGGCGCCATTGCGCAGATGGTGGCGCACGGCCTGGTTGCGGGCGCAACATTCCTGCTCATCGGCTTGCTTTATGAACGCACCCATACGCGCGACCTGGCGGATTACAGTTCACTGATCCGGGTCACACCAAGATTCGCCTTTTTTCTGACGCTGGCGTTTATTGCGGCGATCGGCTTTCCCGGCACCTTCGGCTTCGTAGCAGAGTTGCATATTCTGATCGGTGGTTTTCAGGAGTGGGGCTGGCTGGTGGTCATATTGACCCTGGGCGTGCTCATCAGCGCGGTCTACGCAACGCGCACCATCGGGCGTCTCTTTACCGGGCCGACACGTGACAATATGCGTGATGTCGAAGATTTGCGACTGGTCGAGACCATCGCAGCTACCATGCTGGTCGCCGGAGTGATCGCACTCGGCATCATGCCGGGACCGATGATGGAGCTTTCATCTGCAGCCATTACACAGTTCAGTGCTGTTTTTTAGAGTACCTAAAACCTAAAACCTAAAACCTATCTCCCGTGAAACATACTGACAAACAACCGGATATTCGAGCCAGACTGAAGCATCTGATCGAGCATTTCGAACACGTGCTGCCGGCACAGGCGCCAATCAAGGATTTTGTGCACCACAATACTCTGCATGGTTTCGAGCATCTCGTTTTTCCAGAAGCCCTGAAAGCCGTGCATGAGCTCACCGGAGCCTATGGCTATGAACCGGCAGAGAGGTATCGGGAGTATTATCAAAAAGGCCGCATCCTCAAGCGTGATCTGCTTGCTGTGATCGATGCCGATACTGAACTCGAAGCACAGCAACAGATCACGCAGAGTCTTACACGTGGTGACATCTACCTGCAGGCGATGCTGCATCCCTTACACAGCGTCACTGCCTGCCAACTGAACTGGCAGATAGAAGAGCAGTCTGCACTGAAGAGTTTTCAGCCGGATATTTCGCAACACTGCCGCGACAGCCTGCTGTCGGCAAGCGGCGGCAGTGAAGCCGAAGCGATAACCGGCCTGTGGGAAGCCTGCATGCAGGTGCTGGAGATCGATCAGCAATTCCTGCATCCGGAAGAGCTTGCCGACATGTCTGCAGAGTATGCAGAGGAGTTGTTGACCTCGCTTGCTGAATCAGAAGAGGTGGAGTCAGTCGACAACCTGCTGCTGCATCGTTTGGTTCACAAGGCGTCGGATCATTTGCAGGCGCGGTTGTGGAGTCAGGTTGGTGATGAGATCACCCTGCGCGGCCTGTTGAAGATGTTGACGGGTCATGATGTGTTGGATGATTATCGTCCGGCATTGCTGCGCCATCTGGCATCCTGGCTCGACCAGGGGGTTGCCTCCTGGCGCAATGGCGACAGCGCCGGGGGTTTCTTTCATGCCTGGCGTGAAAGCGCCATGCAAGACATGGTCCAGTATGATACACAGATGCCTGACTGGCAGGATCAGCTGCAGCTGGTTCCGGATGATCCTTTTGAGACGATCATCGTTGAGTTGAAACAACTCGGCCTGGAGGAAGCTGCATGGGAGGGCTATCTGCAGAGGCTGGCGCTGGAGCTGCCGGGATGGTCGGGAATGTTTCTGTGGCGTCATCTGCATCCCGGTTACGAGGGGCAGCCTGCTGCGGTTGATATGCTGGATTATCTGGCGGTGCGCCTGGTGCTGGAGCGTCTCTATGCGCAGCGCCTGACAAGGCGCAAGTGGCGTATCGAGGCGACCCTGCCAACGATCCGCTGGCATTTCCACCGCCGGCGTTCTGAGTTCTTTGTGCGCTATACGCTGTTCAACAAGCGTCTTCCTGAATTTCTCAGCAATCGTGCACAGCGTCTTGCCGGGCAGGATTCCAGACTCGATGAAGACTACGCGTCATGGAAAATCGTCGCCGATATGATCTGGAACTGGCAGCAGAGCCCCTCCTATGATCGCCCCGGATGTCATACCCCTTATCGTCACGGCTGGCAGCTGTTTCGCCTGGCGCAGAGCCTGGGGATGGATGCCGGGAGTGTTCTACTCCTGGAAAAAGAGCAGATTGCACTAATTTTTGATTGTCTGCAGCGGCTTGATGAGGAGAAGTCCGGCTTTGTGTGGCTGCAGGCCTATGAGATCAACTACCGTGACCAGTTTCTCAATGCCATCAGCAACAATCATCGGCGTGGCCGCTGGAAAAATCGCAAACAGCGGCCTCAGGGGCAGCTGATCTTTTGCATGGATGAGCGTGAAGAGGCAATTCGCCGTCATCTCGAAGTGCTGAATCCGAAGCTGGAGACGCTCGGGGCGGCTGCGTTCTACAATACCGTGATCAACTGGAAAGGGCTGGATGATGACAAGGTAACGCCGCTGTGTCCGGTTGTCAGAACGCCGTCGCATGAGCTGGATGAGATCCCCCGGGAGAACGCCGCTGAACTCTATCAACAGCATAAGGAGCGTCATCGTAAACGCATACTGGTGAAGAATTTCCTCGGCCAGGAGGTGCGCAGAAATCTGCTCTCATCCACGCTGGCGATCGTTGTCTCTGCGCCGGTTGCACTGGCGACGCTGGTGGGAAAGATCGCTGCGCCGCTGCAGTTTGGCCGCTTTTCGGCCGCCATGCGCAAAGAGATCGATCTTGAAGTGCCGACCACGCTTGCATTGACTGCTGAAGAGTCATCCCCGGAAGGCACGGTTGAGAACAACCGGCATGGGTTTTCAGACCGGGAGCAGGCGCAGAATATCGGCCAGTTTCTGCGCACCATAGGCCTGGCGAAGGGGTTTGCGCCATTGGTGGTGCTGTTTGGACATGGCTCGAGCAGTGAGAATAATCCACATGCATCCGCCTATAACTGCGGCGCCTGCAGCGGCAACCATAGCGGACCCAATGCCCGCGCCTTTGCGCAGATGGCCAATCGTCCGCAGATCCGCACCCTGCTGCATGAGCAGGGAATCGATATTGCGGACGACGTCTGGTTTGTCGGCGCCTATCACAATACCGGCAGTGAGGAGATCGAGTGGTTTGATGTGGATATGATGCCGCTGCAGTTTCATCAGCAGTTTGAGCAGCTGCGCAGCGAAGTCGCGCAGGCGACGGAATTCTCGGCGCATGAACGCTGCCGTAAATTCGCCTCTGCGCCAAAAAAGCCAACTCTCGCCAGGGCGGTCGCGCATATTGCCGGGCGCTCGTTTGATTTCAGCCAGGCGCGTCCTGAGCTGGGGCATGCGACCAATGCCTCGGCAGTGATCGGCCGCCGCTCGGTCAGCCAGGGATTGTTTCTCGACCGGCGCACATTTTTGATCTCCTATGATCCGACCACGGATGCCGACGGGGCGATCGTCGAGCAGCTGCTGCTGTCGAATGGCCCTGTGGGAGCCGGCATCAATCTCGAATACTACTTCTCAACAGTCAATAATGAATATTTCGGCTGCGGCACCAAGGTGATGCACAATGTGACCGGGTTTTTCGGCGTCATGGAGGGCGCCAACTCGGATCTGCGTACCGGCCTGCCGCGGCAGATGATCGAGATTCACGAGGCGATGCGTCTGCATGTGATGGTGGAGGCGAGTGTTGAAATCCTGACAAAGGTCTATCAGCGCCAGCCGCCGCTGCAGCAGCTGATCGGCAATGGTTGGCTGCTGGTCTCTGCGATCGATCCCGATACGGGTGAGATCTCGCTGTTTGATCCACAGCAGGGTTTTATTCCCTGGGATGGTGAAGTGACACCGCTGCAGTCGGTCGAGCACTCATCGGACTGGTACGACGGGCATATGCAGCCGCTGCAGCCGGTGATGCTGAAACAGGAGGCGGTGCATGCTTAATCAGATCGCATGGCTGGTTCCACTGCTGCCGCTGCTGGCGGCCGCGTGGATCGGTGCCGGCTTCCTGCTGGGAGTCAATCGGGGTGAGAGCGGAGAGCGGCATACATTTATGGTTGCCGTCGGCGCCATTGCTGGCTCCTTTGTATTGATGCTGGCGCTGGATATTCACGCCATGCTTTATGGAATTCCAGGCTACCTGCTGTACGGCGAATGGTTCCACAGCGGTGAGTTCACGATTGCCGTCAGTCTGCTGCTGGATGGATTGGGACTCGCTTTTGGAACGCTGTTCGCGCTGCTGCTGCTGATTGCGATCCGTTTTTCGGTCAACTACATGCACCGCGAAGCGGGTTTTCAGCGCTTCTTCATGATCCTCAGCCTGTTCGCCTCGGCGATGCTGCTGATCGTGCTGGCAGGCAGCGGCGTACTTACCTTTGTCGGCTGGGAGCTGGCCGGCGTCAGCTCCTATCTGCTGATCGGCTATGCGATCGATCGCAACACGGCGACACAAAATGCCAACTATGCCTTCATCACCAACAGAATCGGCGATGCCGGATTCATCCTCGGGCTGTTTGTCTCCCTGTCGTTGTTCGGCACCACCGAATGGACGTTGCTGTCATCGCTTGAGAGTGATCAACAGACGCTGATGCGAGGCATGTTGATTGCCGGATTCCTGGTGGCTGCACTGGCGAAATCAGCGCAGCTTCCTTTTTCCGCCTGGATCAGCAGGGCGCTCGAGGGGCCGACGCCATCCAGTGCGATTTTCTACGGCTCGCTGATGGTGCACGCCGGCGTCTACCTGGTGATTCGCCTGCAGCCATTGATCGAACAGACGCCGGTGATGATGTGGGTGCTGGTGTTTGTCGGTGGATTGACAGCCCTCTATGGATGGCTTTGCGGCCTGGTGCAGACAGACGTCAAGAGTTCGCTGATGTTCTCCACCACCTCCCAGGTGGGATTGATGTTCGTCAGCTGCGGGCTTGGCTGGTTTGAATTTGCGGCATGGCATCTGGCGCTGCATGCAATCTGGCGCGCCTACCAGTTTCTGGTTTCACCGGGGCTGATGCACATGGTCACCCGTGGCGCACGCCCGGTTCCACCATGGCTGGCGCGGCAGCAATCGCTTTATACGGCGGCGCTGCAGCGCCTGTGGCTTGATCAGCTGGCCGAATGGCTGTTGATTCGTCCGGTCGATGCGCTCTCGAAAGAGTTGGTGGATTTCGATGATAAAGTGGTCAACCGCATAGCAGGGCTGCCGAATGAGCAGAGCAGTCTTACCCGTGGTGGGGAGCGCCAGTGGGTCGCCAATATCGGCCGCGGCCGTGGCTTCGCCGGCAGGACGATGGAGAAAACCGCAACCGCCATGAACTGGTTCGAGGAGCATCTGATCCTCAAGGGAAGCGGCGATGGCCTGCTGGGCGTGATTCAACACCTGGGCGTTTACATGCAGCGCGTGGAGCAGCTGCTGGCGCAGCCCCGTTACCTGGTGCTGCTTATCCTCGCCACCTTTGCAGTCATCATTTAAACAAAGTTGGCAGTCGTCAGTTTGCAGTTGGCAGCATTCCGACAAATAAACCTTGAGTGGTCAACACTCTTAACAAAGGAATTAAATTTTAATCATGACTCTCGCAGAGACGCAAAGCTTCCGCGTCTGCCGTACATGGATGTACAAATGTCGTGAGCGCAGGATGCACAGGTATGGCCTGCTTGCGCCCCTCACCTCCCTCCCTGCAGGCAAGCCCGCCAAGAAAAAACCTTTGCGTCTCTGCGTCTTTGCGAGAGATAAAAAGATCTTAATGTCTCGTCACTCTGAGACCTGATCCCGCTATACTTTTGCAAACTGCAAACTGCA
>JAIVTC010000399.1:0-2699 GCA_048629055.1 Candidatus Bathyarchaeota archaeon | reverse complement strand
AGAAATAACGTTATTGCGCCACGGAGATGGTGCTTCAATCCAGGTATTCCGGGCCGGACCAGATGAGATTCGTCCCCGGCCCATCACCCCAGCCAATATGAGCTGAGGGAGATATAACTATGACCGGGAATTCCTACGCAAGCAGGTACCCAGGTAAACCATATAGTCGCTAAGCCTGGCGCGCCTGATTGTTTCCCAACAGGTCTACCAGAGAAATCGATAATATGAAATTGATAATATGGAGGACTTTATATGTTTGATGCATTAGATTCCCTGAAACCACATGCGCACTGGTTTCTACGTATTGGTCTCGCCGGCGTGTTTATTTTCCACGGCATCGGCAAAGTCATGAACCTCGGAGGTTTTTCCGAGATGCTGGGGCTTCCCCTCTCAGTCGTCGCTCTCGTCACTTTCGCAGAGCTAGCGGGTGGCGTCGGGATTATTGTAGGAGCGTTCACAAAGGACCTGATCACGCGTTTGGCAGGGCTTGCTCTTGCACCCGTCCTGCTCGGTGCGATATTCATGGTGCACTGGGGTCGCTGGAACTTCACGCCCGCCGAAGGTTTTCCAATGGGCGGGATGGAATTTCAAGTGGTACTGCTCTTAGTGGCACTCTATTTTCTCGTGATGGGAAATGCCGGCTTGAGCCGAACGAACTGATAAGGAATCAGTTCATAAGGTGAGTGACCGCATTGTGGCGCGCATTGAGGAGAAACTGTCTGCACTGGGGGAATCGCTGCCTGAGGCGAAGAAACCGGTTGCGAATTATCTGGGGTGCAAAAGGTCAGGTAACACGCTTTACGTATCTGGACGTGTAAGTCAAATTCGGGGCGAAGTTGGATCAGACTTGAATGTTGCCAAAGCGGTATGGACTACTGATGAAGCTGTAAGCCGTTTGAGCGGTACTGACACCTTAACTTCTTTATGAACGCTGAATTCCATGTTTTAGTATCACGCTACTGCATCTGCCCATGCAACAAACGCATTGCACCGGTTTTTCTCAGATCAACGTCAGAAAAATATGGTAACGCCTGATGAGGGATTCATCATGTTGTGGATAAACCCTATCCTGAATAGTGTTACCCCATTGAACATACTCACCAGCCGCCTCGGATGCTATACCTCTGGCCGTTGCTTCCACGATTTGCGGACGCACGACCTCAATGCCTGAGAGATCCGCCAGACGCTGACAAAAAGCATCGGAACGTGCAATTCCGCCTGTTATGGTGAGTTGATGCAGCTCACTTCCAAGCTCCAGCATGGCATCGATGTTGGCCTGGATCAGAAACAGGATGCTCTCTGCAACCAGGCCCTGGAGGTTGTCTTCGATGGTTTGCAAATCGGTGATCATGCACTCCCTGCTGATCGACCAGAAGCCGCTGTTGACAGATTTCCAGAATGGAGACCCCAGACCGCCGATGCCGTTGATGAAAATCGTATCTGAAAACGGTTTTGTGAATGCCTGTTCGAGATCGATGCCCTTCCCTGCCGGCATCTGCTGCTCCAGCCACTGGAGCGCAGAGCCAGCGCCATTGACTGTCCCCTCCAGCAGATACTCGCAGTTCTCACTGCTGCTGCGAAGCAGCCCTGTCAACAGATTGCCGCTGCGCAACAGTCGGCTCCCGCTTGGCTGGAGAATAAAGGCCCCGCTTCCAACATTGACCATAGCACCGTTTTCAACGCCGGAAAGTGCAGCCAGCAATGCCGCAGTCTGGTCACCGTTGACCGCGATCAGCGGAATATCTCCCGGTTTGATTCGACCGTAATTAGCATGTGTCGGCCTTACTTCAGGCAGCAGATGCTGTGGAACGGAGTAGAGATCCAGCAACTCCGCATCCCACTGCAGATGATGCAGATTAAAAAGCTGGGTGCGCAAAGCATTGGCATGATCTACCACGTAGGGCGAATTTTTCAGAAGATTGAAAAGCAGAAAGCTGGCAAGCGGGCCGATACGCAGGCGCTGCTGTTGCCGGGCCTGCATGACGGCTTTACTCTGTGTCAGCAGCCAGCGGATCTTGCTGCCGCCGTAATAGGCCGTCAACGGCAGCCCGGTGCGAGAACGAATGAGGGATTCCTGCTCCCTGATCGAGTCAACAAACTCCTCAGCGCGAATGTCAGACCAGCTTAGAAGTGGTGAAAGCGGCTCTCCTGTTTCAGCATCCCAGGCAATGACGCTGGAGCGCTGCGTGGCAAGTCCGGCTGCTTTGACACCGCTGTTACCAGCCGGATCACCTCCAATCTGTTCGATGACGGAGGTGATGACAGCTCTGATTGAATCAAGGATCTCGCTGCCATCCTGCTCACAACGGTTTCCGTCACGCAGCAGTGAAACGGCCACCTGCGCACTGGCCGCGATCTCTCCCTGTTGATTAAAGAGAATCGCACGGCTTGACTGCGTTCCCTGGTCGATTCCGAGGTAGAGTTCAGACATTACGCTTCCAGTTTGAGCCTGGCTGTATCGGCAATTCCGCACTCAGAAACTCTGCGGGCGCATGTAATTCTGCGCCCAGCTGCTGTGCTGAACGCATCACCGCCCTGGTGAGTATGGGCACCAATTATTGATCGTGCAGTTTTTCCTGCAACCACACTTTGATTAGCGATTGATAGGGGACGTCACGCGAGTGTGCCGCTGATTTTATGGAATCCAATAAATGCTGTGGCAAGCGCAATGAAATGGTCTTTGTCGTTGGCTTCAAGTT
>JAIVTC010000398.1:0-2093 GCA_048629055.1 Candidatus Bathyarchaeota archaeon | reverse complement strand
GCGACAACAAGAGTCGTCCCAAAAAGCGTCCACGCAAACGCAGCAATAAACAAGGCGGTAAGCAGGTTAATAAACAATCCAGTCAACAGCCTGCCAAGCAATCGAATAAGCAGTCCGACAAGCAGTCAAATAAACAACCCAGAAAACGCAGAAGACGCCGTTGATATGTTGTGCGGAAAATCAATCATAGGATGTGCAGAGGAACGAAGCTTCCGCGTCATGCTCACGCCCCTCACCTACAATCCCTGTAGGCGAGGCGCATCAATCAAGATCGATGCGCCTCGCAAGCTCAGCACATCCTATAGGTGCAAGTCTGCCAGGATATGAGCGCGGCCAAAGGGAACGACAAGGAGCGCCTGATCGGCGGTATCCACAGCGTACGCAATGTGCTGCGCCATGGCGCGGAATCGATCACCGATGCGTGGGTCGACAGCAGTCGTCATGACAAGCGCATCAAGGAGATTCTCTCCGAGTTACGCCGCCATCGCATCTCCCCTCAGCAAGTCAGCAAACAGCAGCTCTCCGAACTGGCTCCCAATATCAACCACCAGGGAATTCTGATCCGCACCAAAGCGCCTGCTGCAACCAGCGAGGCGGAATTGCCGGGGATTCTGAAAAAGGCGAAAGGCCCGTTGCTGCTGCTGGTGCTCGATGGCGTGCAGGACCCGCACAATCTCGGCGCCTGTCTGAGAACAGCAGATGCTGCAGGAGTGCATGCTGTGATTGCGCCCAAAGACCGCAGCGTCGGCCTAACCCCGGTTGCCTGCAAGGTGGCCAGCGGCGCAGCAGAGAGACTTCCCTTTATTCAGGTGACCAATCTGGCGAGAACCCTGAAGATGCTGGCGGATCAATTCGGCGTGTGGATCATCGGTGCAGCGGGCGAGGCGCAGCAGTCGCTCTATGAGGTTGATCTCAAAACACCGACTGCGCTGGTGATGGGCGGCGAAGAGAAGGGCATGCGCCGTTTGACCAGGGAGCATTGCGACCAGCTTGTGAGTCTGCCGATGTCCGGGACGGTTGAGAGCCTGAATGTCTCTGTGGCCGCCGGTATTGCGCTCTTTGAAGTGGTACGTCAGCGTTTGGAATAAATGAATAATTGGGGTCAGAGTAAAATAAAAAATCACATCACTGGAGCATTTTCACTCTCGATATATTTATTTTACTCTGACCCCAATTATCATCCGCAAAATGGGTATAATGCTCCGTTACTTTCAGAGAGATAGCGGAGCCCTCACCATGTTGCGAATTGCCCAGGATGCACTCACTTTTGACGATGTTCTGCTTCTTCCGGCGCACTCCGCCGTACTCCCCAAAGATGTCAATCTCTCTACCCGCCTGACGCGGGGCATCGACCTGAATATCCCGCTGGTTTCCGCCGCGATGGATACCGTTACCGAGGCTAAACTGGCAATTACCCTGGCGCTTGAGGGCGGCCTGGGGATCGTGCACAAAAACATGACGCCCGAAGAGCAGGCGGCTGAGGTGCTGAAAGTCAAGAAATATGAAAGCGGCGTGGTGCGTGATCCGATCACCGTCTCTCCGGATACCACCATTGGCGATGTGATGGAGATAACCCGCATCAACCATATCTCCGGAGTCCCGGTCGTGGATGGTTCTGATCTGGTGGGGATCGTCACCGGGCGCGATCTGCGTTTCGAAACCCGTCCGGGCGATCCCGTCAAAAACATCATGACCCGCAAAGAGAATCTGGTGACTGTCCGGGAGGGCGCCAGTCGCGACGAGGTCAAGGCGCTGCTGCATAAGCACAGGATAGAGAAGGTGCTGGTGGTCAACGGCGACTTCAAACTGCGCGGTTTGATTACCGTCAAAGATATCCAGAAAGCCACCGACTTTCCCAATGCCTGTCGCGACAGCGAGGAGCGCCTGCGTGTTGGCGCTGCTGTGGGGGTTGGCGTTGGCACCGAGGAGCGGGTTGCCGCCCTGGTTGAGGCCGGCGTCGACGTGATCGTCGTCGATACAGCGCATGGGCACTCCAGGGGTGTGATCGAACGGGTCGCCTGGGTGAAAACCAACTATCCGCAGATCCAGGTCATCGGCGGAAATATTGCCACCGGTGCCGCCGCGAAGGCGCT
>JAIVTC010000397.1:0-3055 GCA_048629055.1 Candidatus Bathyarchaeota archaeon | reverse complement strand
AGCGCATTGTCGCGCAGCTGCGCTCCGGGCAACCCTTTGGCCAGGTCAGCCGCATGCGCCGCCAGTTTATAGGTGATAATGCCTTCTCGCACATCCGCCTTGTTCGGCAGGCCAAGATGCTCCTTCTGGGTGACATAGCAGAGCATTGCCGTGCCATACCAGCCGATCTGCGCGGCGCCGATGGCAGATGTAATGTGGTCGTAGGCGGGGGCGATATCCGTGGTCAACGGTCCGAGGGTGTAGAAAGGCGCTGCAAAACAATCTTCCAGCTCCTTCTCCATATTCTCCCTGACCATCTGCATCGGCACATGGCCGGGGCCTTCGATCATCACCTGCACATCATGTTCCCAGGCAATCTTTGTCAACTCGCCGAGGGTCTCCAGTTCGCCGAACTGAGCGGCGTCATTGGCGTCAGCCAGACAGCCGGGGCGCAGACCGTCGCCCAGGGAGAATGCAACATCATAAGCCTTCATGATCTCGCAGATCTCTTCAAAATGGGTATAGAGAAAACTCTCTTCATGGTGCGCCAGGCACCACTTGGCCATGATCGATCCGCCACGCGAGACAATCCCCGTGAGGCGCTCTGCAGTCAACGGTACATAGGCGAGGCGCACGCCTGCATGGATGGTAAAGTAATCCACACCCTGCTCCGCCTGCTCGATCAGGGTGTCGCGAAACATCTCCCAGGTGAGGTCTTCGGATTTACCATTGACCTTCTCCAGCGCCTGGTAAATCGGCACCGTGCCGATCGGCATTGGCGAGTTGCGCAAGATCCATTCACGGGTTTCATGAATATTCTTACCGGTGGAGAGGTCCATCAGCGTATCGCCGCCCCAGCGAGCCGACCACACCATCTTCTCGACCTCCTCCTCGATAGAGGAGCTCACTGCCGAATTTCCGATATTGGTATTCACCTTGACAATGAAATTGCGCCCGATAATCATCGGTTCAAGCTCAGGGTGGTTGATGTTGGCCGGAATAATGGCGCGCCCTGAAGCGATCTCGGAACGCACAAACTCCGGGGTGATCTCTTGCGGTAAATTGGCGCCGAAATTTTCCCCCGGGTGTTGTTTCAACAACTTCTGGTATTCAGGATCGAGACGCAGCTCATCGAGTCTCTGGGTCTCACGAATGGCCGCGTACTCCATCTCCGGCGTGATCACACCCTGACGCGCATAGTGCATTTGCGAGACATTCCTGCCTGTTTTTGCTTTACGCGGTGCGCGAATGTGTTCAAAACGCAGCGTCTCCAGTTCGACATCACTCTGGCGCTGCTGACCATAGGCTGACGAAGGACCGGAAAGCTGTTCGGTATCATCCCGCTCGGCAATCCATGAAGAGCGGACGTCCGGCAGCCCTTTCAGAAGATCAATTTCAACATCAGGATCGGTATAGGGTCCTGAGGTATCATAGACATAAATGGGCGGATTGATCTCCCTGTCATTGTTCGTCAGCGTGGGGGACTGACTGATCTCACGCATCGGCACGCGCAGATCATCACGGGATCCCTGCACATAAATCTTGCGTGAATTGGCAAAAGGCCGGGTGACCTCTTCGGAAAGCGTTGTTGTTTTTGTAATAAAATCTTCGGGTATGGCGCTCATTGCATTTCCTCTCCAGCGTAAAAAGCCTGGAGGGGAGTGATCCCGTGCAGCCTCCCTACGCCAGTATCAACTGGATCAGGTTCCAAGGGTATTTCTCAGTCCAAAGGACACCCCCGGCTTGTTGATTTCTATTATAACCTAACTTCAGGAGCCAGATGAATCCTGTATCACTTCTCTCGCACGCCTTCGATATTCAGCAGCAGCCTGACACTTTTAGAGTGCTCCCCGAGTGATTTCATGATGCCGAAATCAGTGAGCAGAAAGCTGGTTTCTCCGGAAAACCCCATGCGATACCCGCCCCAGGGGTCTTCGCCCTCTCCGACTTTGCGCATACGGATCGTCATCGGCTTGCTGATGCCGTTCAATGTGAAATCCCCCGTCATGACAATAGCGCCGGAGTCATCCTCGCTGAATGATGCACTGACGAATGTCGCTTCGGGATATTTTTTGCTATTGAGGAAATCCTTGCTGCGCAGATGCTTGTCGCGCTCGGCATAATTCGAATCAACACTGCCGGTCTCGATGACCACTGAGATGCTCGATGCCGATGGATTATCACGGTCATAGACGAATTTACCGGAAAAACGGTTGAAGCGCCCTGTCAACAGGCTGTAGCCGAGATGCGGGATCTCGAAATTGATGGAAGCATGCATGCCTTTGGTATCGATCACATAGGTCTCAGCAGCGAATAAAGGCAAGCTGCCGGTGAAACACAGCAACATCATGACAATTCTAATCTTTCTCATTTTTCCTCTCCTTCCTGTCTACAGTTACAACCTAAGGAACCTCTGAATAAGTCCGTGGGATGGGGGTTTGGGGGAAGGGAAAACCAACCGTCGATTGGAACCCATTGATCGCAAACCCTTCCCCCATAGACAAACTTGTGGGAATGCTCTGGTCGAGACGCGCAGCGACTTGATCAGAGTTTCCCAAACATACGCACTAAAACCGTATCATGCAACACAATATGGTGATAAAAAGCAGCCAGTGCATGCGCCAGCGATAAAAACATCAGACTCCAGGCCATCCATAGATGAAATTTACCGGCGCTGTCGGCGCGCTCGCTCGCAGCCTCCAGCAACGGCGGCAGTTCAAACAGCGAAAACACAGCAGCACCCTGCCCCTCTGCAGTCACTATCAGATAGCCGCTCACAGCAATCAATAGCGGCAGCAGATGCAGTAAAACGTGCATAGCCTGCGCCATCAGCGTGAATACCCTGCCGGCAAGCTGTTGTGGAGAGTGGCTGAAAAGCGACCAGAAAATGCGCAGCAGCACCAGCAATGTGACGACAACGCCAACAGAGATGTGCAGCGCAGGCGCCTTGTGATACCAGGGATCGTAATAGTCAAGGGTGGTCATCCACAAACCCGATGCAAACAGCGCGATCAGGCCAGCGGCGATCAGCCAGTGCAGGAGAATGGTGACCAGGCCATAGGAGTGCTCGTTGTTG
>JAIVTC010000396.1:0-2436 GCA_048629055.1 Candidatus Bathyarchaeota archaeon | reverse complement strand
GCGCTCAGCCTGTGCTGCCAACTTGCGCAGCAGATAATCGAATTGAATGTACATTGGTTTTTCACACCACAGGGTGCCATCGTTGTCGAAAACCGCGATGCGTTCAGTGGGAGCCAGGTATTTGGCGCTGGAGGCATCCGTGACTGAGGCCACGAAGTCCAAAATCGTCTTTTTTGTGGGGGTATCGTGCCAGGAGGGCAGTAATGAGGACAGTATTTTATCCTTCAGGAGGGCAGCTTCCAAAGAGGCGAGAGCCCTCAGGGAAATGATTTTAGTATTGACAGATCTGGATGCACTTCACAAAATTTATTCAGACGGTGACGTTCTGATTTTCATGGAGGCATCAAATACCACCTGATCGTACCACCACAGCTGCTGAAAAAAAGAACGGGTGAATTCAGATTGCTGCTGAATGTTCCCAGTTGAGGGCATGCTGTCCATGATCTCGAGGATGGTGCGTTCTCCGTTGATGGCATCATATAGTCGTTTCTGAATTTCATCAACCGGCAGGATAAGATCCGGATAGGTATGATCCTGGTTGATCAGCACGGCCGCTGCGCCTGGGGGCAGTTTCTCCTGGACATTGATGGTCCCGGGCAAGCGCATGGGGATATAGTCTTGCCAGCGATCATGATCGAAACTTACAGCCTGTTTATCATTCGACCGATCAGAGCGGTAGAGGATTGCACTATGCCGGATCATGGTTCCGCGTAGCAGCTCCAGAGCTGCATAACCCTCTGGTCTGGGCAATTTCGCCAACTGAGAACTGTGGGGTGTCTCGGCGAAGGCGCCGCATTGAGGTAGGTAGGGAGCCTGCCGAACCCAGCGCCCGAAACTCAGACCTGCTCCTGCGAAGAACTCAAACAACTGCGGCACCGTATATGCTCGATCCTGCGGATTCAGCAGGGCGTCGGCCAGCCCGGCCTTGGTGCGGAAGTCCGGTGCTTGTCCCAGCAGGTGGGCCAGGGGATGGTCCCGCGGCAGGGCCATGAGGGTGTCGGCCAAGTCCTGAATTTCCGTCTCAGAGGTTCCAATCCCCAACCGGCGGCAGTACTCCTGCAGCATATAGATGCCGGTTCGACCGTAGGGTGCATAGAGCATCAAGTGCATAGCCCCCTGCGGTTTGAGGACTTCGCACAGGGCTCGTAACCCGATGTCTGGATCAGGCAGATGGTGCAGTACTCCCGTGCAGATAATCTTATCGAAACGGCGTCCCAGTTCGCCAGCGCGCTCCACCGGCAGCTGGTGCAGCTCGAGATTCTTCAGCTTGTATTTGCGTTCGAGTTCCTGGGTGAGGTGGATGCTGGTCGAACTGAAATCAATACCAATCACCCGGGCTGCGGGTTGGCGTAGAGCATACCTGGCAGCCTGAGAAGTGCCGCAGCCAGCGACGAGGATCTGCAAAGCCTCCCGGTAAGGTTGAGTGGGCCAAAATAAGTGGAAATCCGCCCGGCGCCTGTTCTGATCTTCCCAGCTTACACGATAGCTTTCGAGGTCCGTTACTGGTGGGGGATAGGGGTGAGCGTTGTAGAAGGCCCGCACGTCGTTCGCTGGATTGGCAAAAGCTGCGCGGTGTGTTTCCTTATCGTTCATCAAGCGGGTTTTTCCCTAACGAAGGTGCAACGCACTTCGAAAGTGCGTTGCACCTGCCAGGTCTTTGCTACTGCTAGTTGCTACTCATGCCTTGTTCCATTTTTTCCATCACATCGTCGATGGTGAAGCTGGCTGGTTTCATGCGCGGCGGGAACTCTTTGAACGTCTCCAGGAACTGCCTGACGATAAACTGCCCGGCATAGCTGATGTAGGCGTGGTCAATCAGCCAATCATAGTAGGTGTTGGAAGTGATATTCGCCCGCTCGAAGGGGTCGGTGCGCAGGTTGAAAATATTGGGGAAGCGCAGGAAGACAAACGGCTCCTGCCATACATCCAGGGTTCCCCGGGCGCGCTGCTCGGCGAAGACCAGCTTCCAGTTATCGAAGCGCAGCCCGACCAGATCGCCGTCATCGGAAAAGTAGATGAAGCCCGGCCGGGGGCCTTTCTCCTCCTCACCAGTGAAGTAAGGCAGGAAGTTGTAGCCGTCGATGTGGACCTTAAACTCTTTGTCGCCAACCTGGTACCCCTTCTTGAGCTTCTCGGAGATATCAGGATCGTCGGCGGCTGCCAGCAGGGTAGGCAGCCAGTCAGTGTGGCTGATGACCTCGTTGGAGACTGTTCCTGCTTTGATCTTGCTGGGCCAACGCACCACAGCTGGCACGCGGAAGGCGCCCTCCCAGTGGGAGTTCTTCTCGTTGCGGAAGGGGGTCAGGGCTGCATCGGGCCAGGAGTTCATGTGCGGGCCGTTGTCGGTGCTGTACATCACAATGGTGTCTTCAGCGATGCCCAGCTCGTCCAGCAGATCCAGCATCTGGCCTACGTGCTTGTCATGTTCGATCATGG
>JAIVTC010000395.1:0-3191 GCA_048629055.1 Candidatus Bathyarchaeota archaeon | reverse complement strand
GTTGAAAAATAGTCTCATGTCGGGCGGAGAGCTGGTGCTGGAGACCCTGGTCATTAAAGGGAATAAGGGAGAGGTGTTGTTGCCGCAGGGGCGTTATGCAAAAATGCGCAATGTCTGGTTTATCCCCTCCCCGGATACCCTGACCCTGTGGCTGCAACGCGCAGGATTTGAGCATGTCAGAGTTGCCGC
This sequence comes from Candidatus Bathyarchaeota archaeon, assembly GCA_048629055.1. Lineage (GTDB taxonomy): Bacteria > Pseudomonadota > Gammaproteobacteria > Chromatiales > Chromatiaceae > Sva-25. The sequence continues at coordinate 3,002 of JAIVTC010000395.1, read as the reverse complement.
TATTTCTGCAACGACCGTACGGGAGCAGCGCTCCACGGATTGGATGCAGTTTGAATCACTGTGTGATTATCTTGATGCAGATGATGCAGGCAGAACCATCGAAGGGCATCCTGCGCCGGTGAGGGCACTATTTATAGCCACGCAGCGATGACTATATTGTCATTGCGAGGAGGCTCCGCCGACGCGGCAATCTTTATGAGATTGCCACGCTGCGCTTGCAATGACAAGGTTCTTGCCGCGCTGCGCTCACAATGACGAATAAACCATAATGAATCAACTTTTGATATGAATACATTTACACTGATTTTTCTGCTCGCACTGTCTGCCGCGACTGCAACTCAACTGTGGCTCTCCGTGCGTCATGTCCGGCATGTACGGGCGCATCGCTCCAGGGTCCCCGCCGCCTTTGCTGATAGAGTGACGCTCGCCGAGCATCAAAAAGCCGCTGACTACACGGTCGCTAAACAGCACTTTGGCTGGATTGAAACCGCTGTGGGCGTTGTTATATTGCTGGCCTGGACGCTGGGCGGCGGACTCAACTGGATCGACCAGCTGTGGCGCAGTGCCGCTTACAGCGAACTGCTCACCGGAACCGCGGTGATTCTCTCTGTGATGCTGATCTCGGCGGCTATCGATATCCCAGCTTCACTCTATCGCACCTTTGTGCTTGAAGCGCGTTTTGGTTTCAACCAATCCACCCCCGCCGTTTTCGTGGCTGATATGCTCAAGGGAGTGCTGTTGGCGTTGCTCATCGGAGTGCCTGTGGTGATGCTGATACTGTGGCTGATGGAGTCTGCCGGGCAGTGGTGGTGGCTTTACGCATGGCTGGCAATGACACTGTTTACACTGCTTTTAAGCTGGGCATTTCCGAAGTTTATTGCTCCGCTTTTCAATAAGTTCAAGCCATTGGAACAGGGGGAGATGCTGCAGCGCATCGAGGCGTTGCTGCAGCGCTGCGGCTTCAATTCGCAGGGTGTCTTTGTGATGGATGGTTCGCGCCGTTCCAGCCACGGCAATGCCTACTTCACCGGTTTTGGAAAAAGCAAGCGCATCGTCTTTTTCGATACGCTGTTGAAGCAGTTGACGCCCCCGCAGTTGGAAGCCGTGCTTGCCCATGAGCTGGGGCATTTCAAACACAAACATATCATCAAGGGAATGCTGCTTTCGACCGGGATGATGCTGATCGGTTTTGCGACTCTTGCCTGGTTGATGCAACAGCCCTGGTTCTATGCAGGCCTGGGCGTTCAAGAGTCATCGATCTACATGGCCCTGATGCTGTTCGTGATGGTCAGCCCGGCATTTACTTTCTTCTTGACGCCGCTGATGTCGTGGGTCTCACGCAGGCATGAGTTCGAAGCGGATGCCTTTGCCGTGGAACAGACAGGCTCAGAGGCGTTGAGCAGTGCGCTGGTGGGACTCTTCAAAGAGAATGCCGGCACCCTCACGCCGGATCCGCTGCACTCCGCTTTTCATGACTCGCATCCGCCTGCCGCGATACGCATTGCGCATCTTTCACAAGCGGTTTCCCACTGATAAACAATCCTAACCACGAACTACACGAAAAACACGAACGCGTCCCTATTTTCTTTCGTGCTTTTCGTGACTTTCGTGGTTAATAAAAGTTTGGCTGCCAAAATCATGGTGCAATGCGCAGGCTTAGTCGTTGTCCAAAAATAACTTCCCGATCCCGCTTGCCCTGTTGTCCTTCTTCTGCGTTCCAGCAAAAGTTACATAACGCTGCTATGCGCCCTTTGCTGCGCCTTGAAGATGAACAACATTGCTGCGCGATATCGGGAAGTTATTTATGGACAACTCCTTATTGGCACCCTACAGCTCATCCGATGCAAACTTGGCAAGGCGTGAGCGTTCACCGGTGAGCAGCGTGATATGCCCCGAGTGTTCCCAGTTTTTGAACTTGTCGACCACATAGGTCAGACCTGAAGTGGTTTCTGTCAGGTAGGGGGTGTCGATCTGGGCGATGTTGCCGAGACACACGATCTTGGTGCCCGGACCTGCGCGTGTGACCAGGGTTTTCATCTGTTTTGCGGTCAGGTTTTGCGCCTCGTCAAGGATGATGTATTTGTTGAGGAAAGTGCGCCCGCGCATGAAGTTGATGGAGTGAATGCGGATGCGTGACTGCAGCAGGTCATCTGTTGCAGCGCGCCCCCACTCTCCGCCGCCTTCTGTTTTGGTGAGCACTTCGAGATTATCCATCAATGCGCCCATCCATGGCGTCATCTTCTCCTCCTCGGTGCCGGGGAGAAAACCGATGTCATCACCCACCGGAACGGTGACGCGGGTCATGATGATCTCGCTGTAGAGGCCGTTGTCGAGCACCTGGGTCAATCCTGCAGCCAGCGCCAGCAGTGTCTTGCCGGTTCCGGCGACGCCCAGCAGTGAGACGAAATCGAGTTCAGGATCCATGAGCATATTCAGTGCAAAATTCTGTTCACGGTTTCGCGCCATGATGCCCCATACTGCGTGGCTGGCATTGCGATGGTCGGTGGCCAGTTCGATGATGGCATGGTCATCATTGACTTGACGCACAATGGCTTCAAAGCCCGAATATTCATCATCAAAATAGAGTGACTGCCCATGATGCCAGTTTTTGGTTTCAGGGCCGGAGATGCGGTAGAAGGTGTGTTCATCCTGCTGCCACGAATCGACATCCTTGCTGTGTGTCTCCCAGAAATCTGCGGGCAGGGCGGTAACCCCCTTGTAAAGCAGGTCGACGTCATCCAGCACCCTGTCGTTGCTGTAATCCTCGGCATTGAGTCCGACGATAGCGGCCTTGATACGCAGGTTGATATCTTTTGAAACCAGGGTGACCGGCTCCTGATGCTGTTTCTGCAGGGAGAGAGCGGTTCCCAGAATGTTGTTATCCGCAGTATTTCCGGGCAGGGAGGAGGGCAGGGAGGGTGGCAGTTCGCTGGTCTGAAAAAAGAGTCGTCCGGAGATGCGTTGCTCCTCATCCTGGTCATCGTTGCCCCATCCGGGCAGTT
>JAIVTC010000394.1:0-6936 GCA_048629055.1 Candidatus Bathyarchaeota archaeon | reverse complement strand
CTGTGTTTATCTGTGTGCATCTGTGGTTAAAAAAGTCCTGGAAGCAACGCTAAAAAAACAGCTCGGCCAGTTTTGCACCCGGATCATCGGCACGCATAAACGCCTCTCCGACCAGAAATGCATTCACTGCGTTGTCACGCATCAGTTCCACATCATCAGTGACATGAATGCCGCTTTCGGTGACAACAATATGGTCGTCCGGTATCTGTTTTAGCAGATCCAACGTAGTCCTGAGGGAGACCTCAAAGGTGCGCAGGTTGCGGTTATTGATACCGATGAGGCGATTGGAGAGTTGCAGCGCACGTTCAAGCTCAGGAGCATCATGCACTTCAACAAGCACATCCATACCCAGATCATGGGCCAGATCATTCAAGCCTTTTAATTTCTGATCATGCAGAGATGCCACAATCAGCAGGATGCAGTCGGCGCCCATGGCCCTGGCTTCATAGACCTGGTAGTCATCGATAATGAAATCCTTGCGAATGACCGGGAGTAAACAGGCAGCGCGTGCCTCTTTGAGATAGGCCTCACTGCCCTGAAAAAAATCCTTGTCAGTCAGTACCGAGATGCAGGCTGCACAGCCGGATTCATAGCTTGCTGCAATAGCAGCAGGATGAAAATCTTCGCGCAGCACCCCTTTTGAGGGAGAGGCTTTCTTGATCTCAGCAATCACAGCAGCATTTCCGGAGGCAATTTTTGCAGCCACAGCATTGGCGAAACCACGCGGTGCATCCTGATTCTGCAAAAGTCCCTTTAGCTGATCCAGCGGCAAACTCTTTTTGCACTGCGCTATCTCTTCGAGCTTGCGCGCATTGATTCTATTCAGGATGTCAGGTGTATCGCTCACGATGAAAAACGCTGTGTGCAGGCGATCAGCTGTTCCAGCTTCTCCCTGGCCGCGCCGCTGCTGATCGCTGCAGAAGCAGCATCAACCCCCTGTTTGAGGGTAACGGCAATCCCTGCTGTATAGATTGCAGCCCCGGCATTCAGAGCGACAATATCACGCGCCGGCCCGGCCTTGTCGGCAAGCACGTCCTGGATCATTTGCAGACTCTGCTGCACGCTCCCTGCCCTGATCTGTTCCAGCGGGTGATACTGCATGCCAAACTCTTCCGGCGAAATGCGGTTATGGGATATCTGCCCCTCTTTCAACTCCACGATATCTGTTTTATCTCCAATGCTGATCTCATCCAGTCCATCCCGTGCATGCACAACCATGACGTGACGACTGCCCAGATTTTTCAGTACTTCAGCAATTGGTTCAAGCAACTTACTGGAGAAAACGCCTATCACCTGATTCGGCGCACCTGCCGGATTCGTCAGTGGTCCCAGCACATTAAAGATGGTGCGCACACCCATCTCCCGGCGCGGACCAATGGCGTGTTTCATGGCGCTGTGATGCGCAGGAGCAAACATGAAACCCATGCCGGTCTCCTTAATACACTCACTCACTTGTGCGGGAGTGATGTCCAGCTTGACGCCAGCCGCCTCGAGCACATCAGCACTACCTGACTTTGATGAGACTGAGCGATTGCCGTGCTTGGCGACTCTGGCGCCTGCCGCAGCGGTAACAAATGCGCTGGCCGTGGAGATATTGAAAGTTCCGGATGAGTCGCCACCTGTGCCGCAGGTATCAACCAGGTTTTCATGCGGCGCAGACACCTTCTCAGCCAGATCACGCATCACTTTTGCCGCAGCAGTAATCTCGGTTACCGTCTCGCCTTTCATGCGCAAACCGATCAAAAAACCACCAATCTGCGCAGGCGTCGCCCCGCCGGTCATGATGGTGTGCATCACATCCGTCATCTCAAAATCAAGCAGATCGGTTCGATCAACCACCCGCTGAATTGCTTCTTTTATTTCCATGAGTAACCTCTGGGTTTTAGGTTTTAAGTTTTAGGTTTTAGGTTTTAGGATGAAATGTTAAAGAGCACGGTCTTAAAACCTAAAACCTAAAACTTAACTCTTTCCTAAAAAATTCTGCAGCAGCTGGTGTCCCTGGCGTGTGAGTATCGATTCGGGGTGAAACTGCACACCCTCGACCGCCAGATGTTTGTGCTTCACACCCATGATCTCATCCACATTGCCCTGCTCGTCTGCTGTCCAGGCCGTTATCTCCAGCACGTCGGGAAGCGTCTCCTTCTCGATCACCAGCGAGTGATAGCGGGTGGCGATCAATGGATTCTCCAGTCCGGAAAAAACACCACCGTCAGCATGAAAAACCGGCGATGTCTTACCATGCATTACCTGGCCTGCACGTACAATTTTACCGCCAAATGCCACTCCGATCGACTGATGTCCCAGGCACACCCCAAGGATCGGGATTTTGCCCGCAAAAGTTTTGATCGCCTCGACCGAGATTCCCGCTTCAGCCGGCGTGCAGGGACCGGGCGAGATCACCAGATGAGATGGCGCAAGCGCAGCAATCTCCTCACTGCTGATTTCGTCATTACGACGCACAACAACATCGGCGCCCAGTTCGCCAAAATACTGCACCAGGTTGAATGTAAAGGAGTCATAATTATCAATCATCAGCAACATGATCAGACTCCCTCATCCAGTCGTTCCAGGCCCGCCTCGGCCATGGCCACGGCGCGGAAAATTGCACGTCCCTTGTTCATGGTCTCTTTCCACTCCAGTTCTGGAATCGAATCAGCCACTATACCGGCGCCCGCCTGGATGTGTAATACCTTATCCTTGATCACAGCGGTGCGGATCGCAATTGCCGTATCCATATTGCCATTCCACGCCAGGTAGCCCACCGCGCCGGAATAGACACCGCGTTTGACCGGTTCAAGTTCATCGATGATCTCCATGGCCCGGATTTTTGGAGCACCTGAAACGGTCCCGGCCGGAAAAGTTGCACGGATGACATCGATTGCACTCATACCATCTTTCAGATCAGCAACCACATTGGAGACGATATGCATCACGTGGGAGTAGCGTTCAATCATCATTTTTTCGGTCAGATTGACACTGCCAATTTCCGCTACCCGTCCTACATCATTGCGCCCGAGATCAATCAGCATGAGATGCTCTGCCAGCTCTTTAGGGTCAGCCAGCAGTTCCATCTCAAGCTCGAGGTCCTCCTCTTCGCTATACCCCCTGCGACGGGTCCCGGCGATCGGCCGTACAGTCACCTCGCCATCTTCCAGGCGTGTCAGAATCTCCGGTGACGATCCGACAATATGGAAATCACCCAGATTAAGGAAATACATATAGGGTGAGGGGTTCATGCCCCGCAGGGCGCGATAGAGATCGAGCGGCGGAGCATGATAGGGAATACTCAAACGCTGTGAGATGACCACCTGCATGCAATCCCCATCAAGAATGTACTCTTTGACATGCTCCACCGCCCGCTTGAATCCCTCTTTGCTGAAGCCGGAACTGAAATCGGATTCAACCACCTGCCGCGGCACACTGATCTGCTCTCGCGGCACATCTTTGTGCATTTTTTCCGCCAGTTGCCCGATACGCTGCTGCGCCTGCTCCAATGTATCACCCGCTGTCGGATCAGCATGCACAATAATAAACATGCGCCCCGCCAGGTTGTCAAACACCACCAACTCATCCGAGACCATCAGTAGAATATCAGGGGTCTGCAGCGGATCCTGATTGGGTGACTGCTTCAACCGTGGTTCGATATAACGGATGGTGTCATAGCCGAAATAACCCACAAGACCGCCTGAAAATCGCGGCAACCCGTCGATCTCTGCAGCATGGAATCTCTGCTGGAACTCATCGACAACAGTGAGCGGATCATCCGAATGAAACGATTCGGTAATGCTGTCACCATCGAAAAGTGTAATCTCATCACCGCGCACCTCGAGGCGCAACCGCCCCGGCAGACCGATGATGGAGTAACGCCCCCACTTCTCGCCGCCATGCACCGATTCGAACAGGTAGGAGTATGGACCATCGGCCAGTTTCAGGTAGACGCTTAACGGTGTATCCAGGTCCGCCAGCACCTCACGTACAATAGGGATGCGGTTGTACCCTTCGCTTGCAAGGGATGAGAATTCTTCAGGGGTCATACTCGAGGACATAACAGGCTCCACACAAAATCAATTCATAAACAGGAAAATCACCAACAGCACATCACTGCCATCGGGTGCCTGTTTTGAGGGTATTATTGTGTGCAAGTAGGTACATTTTCTGCCCGTCATCGATACAGAGAAAAATTGATGTGAGGTTTGAGATCACATTAACAAATTCACGACAAGTTTCAATAGCGGGAATGAATTATTTCATCTTTTTATCGCTGAAATGACGTTTTCCAGTAAAATCATTTACATTCTCACCTTATTTGAGCCGCTAATGATTCCTGAACACCTGCGCCCGAAAACCTGGCCTCTGTGGATTATTCTCGGACTTCTGCGCCTGATGCTGCTGCTTCCCTGGTCTGTGTTGATGAAAATCGGCCCTGTGATGGCGGATCTGATTTACAAGTTCATCCCCCAAAAACGCCACAATGTTTTGACAACAAACCTGGAGCTCTGCTTTCCGGAGTTATCTGATAGTGAACGGGAGCAGTTGGCGCGGCAGCATATTCACGCCATGGGCAAGGGGGTGATCGATCTCGGACTTGCCTGGTGGGCCAGCAGGCGCAGACTCGAACCTCTCGCACATTTTCAGGGACTTGAGCACCTGCAAAAGGCGATGGATGAAGGCAAAGGCGTTATCCTGCTGTCAGCACACTTCACCTCTGTCGAGATGAGCGGACGACTGATGTCGCATCACTTCCCGATCGATACCGTCTACCGCCGCAGTGAGAAACCTTTTACCGAACATCTGCTGCACGTTAACCGCGAACGCCACTCCGCCAGCACCATTCATAAAAACAACGTCAGGGGTATGATTCGCAGCCTCAAGCAGGGACATGCCATCTGGTATGCTCCGGATCAGAATATGGGAACAGACAAACCGCTTTTCGTTCCCTTTTTTGGCGTAGAGACTGCCACCAATACTGCCACCTCCGCTCTGGCGCGCATCACGGGTGCAGCCGTCATCCCCTTTTTATGCCTGCGCCGCCGCAATGGCAAGGGCTACGACCTGGAGTTGTCTCCACCGCTGGAAAATTTTCCATCCGGAGATCTACGCCAGGATGCTATTCGCATCAATGAAATTTTTGAAAACTGGATCAGACGCCAGCCGGAAGACTATTTCTGGTTGCACAAACGCTTCAAACAACGTCCGAAGGGTGAGAAATCATTCTATGAGAAGTGAGTGAGGACTCAGGACTGAGTATTACAGATATTCAAGCCACTCGGTATAGCCCGCCTGGATCCCCTTGAAGGCCAACTCGAAGGCCTCCCGGGGCTTCTTGTAGGGATCGGCAACTTCACTGTTTGACCATTTTCCGATTGCAAAGACCCGCCCCCTGGCAAACGGAAACTGCTCCTCCACCTTGCGCTGCTGCCATGACTCCATGGTTATAATCAACTCGGATTCAGCCACGATCTGTGCTGTGATCTGACGCGCCAGGTGTTGACTGATATCAATACCGACCTCATCCATCAATTCGACCGAAAATGGATCAGCCGGATGATTGACCAGTGCTCCCAAACCTGCAGAAGAGACTTGCATCTGCAAACCATTTTCCTCTGCATAATGACGAAACAACCCCTCGGCGATCGGACTACGGCAGATATTTCCGATGCAGACGGTGAGTAGAGATTGGATCATTCAGTTAACTCCGGACTTCTCATATTGAATCAAGCCGGACATGATATCAATTGAGGCGGTGTTTGTCTCTATGCCGTGCAGAAAAATCCACCAGATCTAATCCCGATACCAATCAACAAACTGTGACCATCAGGCGATATGCGCCAGTAGACGGTCGATCATCTCCTCTGCCTGGCCTGCATAGCCTCCGCCAAACATATTGGCATGGTTGAGAATATGATAAAGATTGTAGAGTGTTTTCCTCACGGCATAACCCGAATCAAGCGGCCACACGGCGTTGTAGGCGGCATAAAAATCCGCGCCGAAACCACCAAAGAGTTCGGTCATGGCGATATCCGCCTCCCTGTCGCCATAGTAGACGGCGGGATCGTAGATAACCGGAGTTCCATCTTTCTGATAGCCGATGTTCCCGCCCCACAGATCACCATGCAGCAGCGAGGGAAGCGGATCGTGATCCATCAGCAGATGAAAGCTCTCGAGCAGCTTCCCGCCCTGCTGCTGCAGACGGCCGGTAAAACCATTGCGAGCCGCCAGCTGCAGTTGAAACCCGAGCCGGTGTTCGGACCAGAATGTGATCCACTCATGCTGCTGGTGATTGATCTGTTGCGTGGAGCCGATGGTGTTGTCGATTGACCAGCCAAACTGCGGTGCCTGATGACGGTGCAGCAGCGCCAGCTGTTCGCCCGCCATGCGGCTGTCGCCGCCTTGCCCTAGTTGCAGATACTCCAGCACCAGCCAGGCCTGGTCTTTACTCTCACCAACCACGATGGGCTGTGGAACCCGGATAGCCTGTGCATGCTGCAGCTCCTGCAGTCCCGCATACTCTGCATCGAACATGTGGCGCATGTGCGCCGCGTTGAGCTTGACGAAGTAACTCTGCCCCTTGCCCGTGAGACGAAATGCAGAGTTGATGCAGCCGCCACCGACCGGGGTCTTCCGTTCGATCAGGAAATTCTTCCCGGTTGCCTGTGAAATCATCTTCTCAACTGCAGACCACTCCATTTATCACCACCTCGTGTCGCACTACATTCATGATTAACAGATGAATGATATAAACCACGAAAGTCACGAAAAACACGCTAATTACACTCGTTCCCACGCTCCTGCGTGGGAACGAGTGTATGTAACCTCTCAATAACCTGTATATTATTTGAGATAGCGTAGGATGCTGCTGAGCTTGCAAAGCGCATCTGTCGAGTAAAAACCCCGCGATCGATGCGCTTCGTTCCTCAGCAGCATCCTACATATTGT
>JAIVTC010000393.1:0-2509 GCA_048629055.1 Candidatus Bathyarchaeota archaeon | reverse complement strand
AAAAAGAGCATCATCAACAACTACTGTCTCGCCATCGCCAGCAACGAGGCGCGCTGCACCAGCTGCCATATCGGCTACGGCTGGAAAGATGACAGCTTCGATTTCTCCTCGGAGGAGAATGTCGACTGCCTCGTCTGTCATGATACGACAGGCACCTATAAAAAATTCCCGACCGCCGCAGGCCACCCCAACTACAAGGAGAAGGTTTTTCCCAAGGGGAGTAAAAAGGTGTGGAAAGTCGCCGACCTCTCCAAGGTTGCACAGAGTGTCGGCAAGTCCCGGCGTGAAAACTGCGGCGCCTGTCACTTCTATGGCGGTGGCGGCGACGGCGTCAAACATGGCGACCTGGACTCCTCCATGACCAACCCGGACAAGAACCTGGATGTGCACATGGGCGTCGACGGACTCAACTTTACATGCAGTGAATGCCACACATCCGACGGTCATGATATCAAGGGAAGCCGCTACAACATCGTTGCAAAGGACACCCACGGCATCGACATCCCCGGACGGGATGATTTCAGCCGCGCCACTTGTGAATCCTGTCACGGCGCCACACCGCATGCCGCCACGCTGAACAATAAAATCAACGATCACACCGACAAGGTCGCCTGTGAAACCTGTCATATCCCCACTTACGCACGGGGCGGCGTCGCCTCCAAGTTGTGGTGGGACTGGTCGAGCGCCGGCAAAAAAGACGCCGACGGCAAACCCATCAAGATCAAAAACAAGCAGGGTCATGTTACCTATGTGACAAAAAAGGGCGATTTCAAATGGGGGGAGAATCTGCAGCCTGAATATGCCTGGTTGTCCGGAAATGTCCGCTACAAACAACTCGATGAGATCATTGATCCGAATGAAGTGGTGCAGTTGAATACCTTCTCCGGCTCCTATGACGACCCCGGCGCGCGCATCTGGCCATTCAAGGTGATGCGCGGCAAGCAACCCTATGACAAGGGCAACAACACCCTGGTGCTGCTGCATCTCTTCGGCAAGGACAAGGATGCCTACTGGAAATCCTACGACTGGAACAGGGCGATCAGCGCCGCCATGAAGCAGGGCGGCGCCGACTACAGCGGCGAGTACGGCTTCATCGAAACAGCCATGTACTGGCCGCTGGCGCACATGGTCGCCCCCAAAGAGCAGTCTCTGGGATGCGCCGATTGTCACAGCAAGGATGGACGTCTTGCAGCAGTCACGGATTTTTACCTGCCGGGACGGGATAAAAACTCTCTGCTCGACATCATCGGCTGGCTCGCAGTGGTTGGCACCCTCGGCGGCGTAACCTTCCACGGCCTGATGCGCATACTCTTTAGCAGAAGAAGGAGGAACAGATAATGAAAAAGGTATTGATGTACAACCGTTTCGAACGCCTGTGGCACTGGTCCTCGGCGCTGTTGATTCTGCTGCTGCTTTTCACCGGCTTCGAGATCCATGGCACCTATACGCTGCTGGGCTTCGAGATGGCGGTCGATGTTCACATTATCAGCGCCTGGACGCTGATAGGGCTGTGGGTGCTTGCCATCTTCTGGCACATGGTCACCGGAGAGTGGAGGCAATATGTTCCATCAAGCGCCAACAAGCTGATCGCCATGATGAAATATTATGGCATCGATATTTTCATGGGCGGAGGACATCCGCACCACAAAACCCGCAAGGAGAAACTCAATCCCATGCAACGTCTGGCCTACCTGGCGCTGCACGTGGTGATACTCCCCTTCTCCGTGCTCAGTGGTCTGCTCTACTACTTCTATCCCTACTGGGAGAATATCGGCCTGGGCGGCATGAGCCTGATGTCGATCGCGTTGATCCATACTGCGCTGGCGTTTGCGATGCTGTCGTTTTTGATCGTGCATCTCTACCTCGCCCTGACCACCAGCGAAGAGCCTCTGGGTTACCTGAAAGCGATGACGCATGGGTATGAAAACGAGTAGCGCTGTGCGGCCACACATTAACTTGTAGGGGGGATAAGCGACAGCGCATCCACCATAAATCCCCCCAGCCCCCCTTTGTTAAGGGGGAGTATTTGGTGGATGCGGCAAAAAGACGCCTTATCCCCCCTACAACTGACACTGCACAATCGAGACAACAATAAGATTCATCTAGGAGAAAGATACATGAAGCCCTCCAAACAACCCTCTTTAACCACCCTGATGATCATTGGGAATCTGCTCTTGATGCTGCTATTCAGCACTACAGCATCAGCAGCCAAAGTGACACTCGATCCTGAAAGCTGGGGTTCTGAAGAGGGCAAGGCATGTATCGATTGTCACAGCAAGTCATCGGCGGGCCTGACCCACCAGTGGAAAAACAGCGCCCATGCACAGGCGAATGTCAACTGCCTCGACTGCCACCAGGCCTATGAGGATGACGTCGATGCCATTGAGCATGAAGGCAGCGTCATCGCCACCATCGTCTCCCCCAAGGATTGCGGCCGCTGTCATGAGACAGAACTCAAGCAGCAGCAGGGATCTGTGCATACCCAGGCGCTCTCCATCATCAAGAACCG
>JAIVTC010000392.1:0-5417 GCA_048629055.1 Candidatus Bathyarchaeota archaeon | reverse complement strand
GTTGTGCGGTTATTTAAACCGCTTGCAGCAAACCGAAAAAGTCGCTTATGGTATTCACTGTACGACGCATGCACTGATGACCTGTGCGGTCTTTGATTACGGAAATGAACATGTTCATTTTCTCGATGCAAGCGACGGTGGTTACGCCATGGCTGCCAGGGGGTTGAAACGGCAGTTGACGCGTCTGTCGGATCATAAGTAATGGATGAGGCAGAAATTAAAGCACCAGCAAAAAGGCAAGCGAGACTGGTATTTTAATAAATGCATCATCCCTAAGTTCTCAATCACTCCGTGCAACATTACTTGTCATTTCGACCAAAGGGAGAGATCTTGAATTTGTTCACTCTATTAATACTTTCAGATTTCTCCCGATGGTCGAAATGACAATATAGCGAATGAAGAGTCAGCGCAAACTTATTGTAAAATCATAAAAATTGGTAACATCTCAATAACTCCGTGTAATGTTTGCTGCTGTGTAAGATGTGCTGAGCTTGCGAAGCGCATCCTACGTTTTTTGGCATGCACGGAGTTATTGAGAACTTACAAGAATTGCCCATAATACACTGAAAAATAACAAGTAAATATTCATAATACAATCCTTTTCCCTCACTTCACACGCAACTCAATCGAATAAAATGACTGAAACTGCTCGCCCGACAGCAAAACCCGCCAAGACGTCACTGGGGAAACAGGCTCTGCTGCTGTTTATGGGGCTCATTTTGTTTGGCAATCTCTACGTGATCTTCTCTCTCCGCGAAACACTCAAAAATTACGAAGAAAAAATACATGATATTCAAAGTAATACGAATCTTATCTCAGATAGAGTCTACGACTTGGATGCGAGGTTGAGTGCTGCTGAAGTGACATTAAGCGAGGCCAGAAACGGCATCAACGAAACAACTGTACTGCTTGAGCTTACTCAACAGGAAGTCGACGATAGCAGTAATAAACTCACTGCAACCATGACATACCTTGATCAACTTGCAGAGGCTGTCAATTATGAAGAGAGACTCGATGTTCAGGGGAGTGAAACGGCATCTACAGAAGCTGTTTCACCAATCACTCCTGCATCCGGGCAACCTGCTGTGGACCCTGAAGGCAGTATGGAGTGGACCGATCCGATGGGGAAAAAACACACAGTGAAATTCCGCAGTGGAAGGATACTGGAGACTATAGAGTAACCTTCTCAACCCGGCACCCCAACACTCCCTTCGCCAGACGCACTGTGACCTGATCATCGACGCTGAGGCGGCTGGCATCTCTAACCACTGTCTGACGACTATCCAGGGTAATTGCATAACCCCGCTCCAGCGTGGCAAGCGGGCTGATCGCATTGAGTTCACGTGAGATCCCGCCAAGCTGTTGATGACTGTGCTGCAGACGTTCCTGCATACGCTGTTTTAAGCGTGTGCCGAGATTGTCCATGCGTTGCCGGGCCTGCTGCAGCTGCTGCACGGGGGAGTGGCTGTCGAGTCTAAGCCACAGATTACGCTGACTGGAATTCAGCATCTCGATCCTGTGACGCATATTTTTTAGCAGCCGCAACTGCAGATTCTCAAGCTGACGCTGTTGTTCACGCAGCCGGCTGCCGGGATGCTGTTGAGAGAGGCGGATGGAGAGCTCGTCGAGGCGTTGTGAGAGCTGCTGCAGTCGATTCTGCTGCATGCGCATCATCTGCCCGGCCAGCGATTCGGTCTTGCGGTGCAGTTCCCTGCAGTCAGGGCTTGCAAGCTCGGCGGCGGCAGATGGCGTTGGCGCACGCCTGTCGGCAACGTGATCACTCAGGCTGGTATCGATTTCATGGCCGATGGCCGAGATCAACGGGATGCTGAGGCGGTAAATTTCGCGCACCAGCTGTTCGTCATTGAAAGCCATCATATCTTCCAGCGAACCGCCGCCACGGGTAAGGATCAGCAGATCGCACTCATGCCGCTGCTCCACCACCCTGAGCATCTCGATGATCTCTGCGGCTGCATTCTCTCCCTGCACGGCAACCGGGTAGAGTATCACCGGAATCGCCGGGCAGCGGCGCTGCAGCACTGTGAGTACATCGCGTATGGCTGCCCCGGTGGGTGATGTGATCACGCCGATGCGTTGTGGGAAAAGTGGGATTGGCTGCTTGTGATCGCTGCTGAAGAGTCCCTCGGAGTCCAGTTTCTGCTTCAGTTGTTCAATCTGCTGACGCAGCAGACCTTCGCCGGCCTGCTCCATGTGATCGATGATCAACTGGTAATCACCGCGCGGTTCATAGAGGGTGACGCGGGCGCGTACGATCACCTGCATGCCGTCTTTCGCCTGAAAGCGCGACAGGTTGCGGCGGCTGCGAAACATGGCGCAGCGCACCTGGGCGCCGCTGTCTTTGAGCGTGAAGTAGAGATGGCCGGAACGCGGCGTGGCGAGATTGCTGATCTCACCGGTGATCCACAGCAGCGGAAAACTGCCCTCCAGCGCCGCCTTCACCTCGATATTGAGGCGCGATACGGTGAAGATATCTCGGGATATAGGCATGTTTTAGGTGGTTAGGTTTTAAGTTTTAGGTATCAGTTCGTAGCCTGTAGGGTGCAATGCGTTTCACTTATTGCATCCAACGTTTCTATTTTACAGTTTATCCTGTCATCCCGTGGGAGTGAGGAACGAAGCTTCCGCGTCCTGCTCACGCCCCTCACCTACGTCCATGTAGGCGAGCGACGAGGGATCTTGAAGGTATAGAGCATTAAGATCTCTCCTGCGTCGAGATGACAACCTGTAAACTGGAAAATAAAATGTGCTATTTCTGAAACGACGGGGGTGTGCGCTTGTGTCCGGCGCGGTGCAGACGGTCCAGGTAGTCTGTCCAGTAGATTGCCTTTTTTTTCCCAAGCTCGTAGAGGTAGTCCCAGTCGTAGAGTCCGGAGTTATGACCGTCATCGAAGAAGATCTTGATCGCATAGCTGCCGACAGGCTGGATATCATCAATATTGACATCCTGTTTGTCCAGCTGCAGCTTGGCGTTGTCTCCCCAGTGGCCGCGCACCTCGGCTGATGGGCTGTAGACACGTAAAAACTCTGTTGGGAGTGTGAATGTTTTGCCGTCATCAAATTCGACTTCAAGCTCGTGAGAGGCTTTGTGAAGCAGGATGTTGATCGGGTGGTGCTGACTCATGAGAACCACCCCCCGGTATGTCTCAATACCAGCTCTTTCATCATCGTGATATGCGCAGGGTTATCATTCAGCGCCGGGATGTATTGAAAAACCTCTCCTCCGGCGCGTATAAAATTTTCCCGGTTTTCCATTGCAATCTCCTCGAGGGTTTCAAGACAGTCTACAGAAAATCCCGGGCAGACGACATCCAGCGACTTGATGCCGTTTGCGGCAAGCTCTTTCACAGTTGCATCGGTGTAGGGCTGCAGCCACTGTGTTGGTCCAAGGCGGGACTGGTAGGTCAGCAGCCACTGATCGTCAGACAACGCCAGCTTCTCCGCCAGCAGTGCTGCTGTCTGGCGGCACTCATCAGCATAGGGGTCGCCGCTGTCGATATACTCCTGCGGAATGCCATGAAAAGAGAGCAGCAGTTTTTGTGATCGCTGCTGTTGATCCCAGTACCTGGTGATGCTGCCGGCCAGCGCATTGATGTAGGCCGGGTCAGTCGCATAGCTGTTGATGAAACGCATCTCGGGAATCCAGCGCCACTCTCTCAAACGGGCGGAGACCTCATCAAAGATACTGGCTGTGGTGGTGGCCGAGTATTGCGGGTAAAGCGACAACACGAGAATTTTGCGCGCGTTCTGATCACGCAGTTGCTTTAGCCCGTCGGCAATGGATGGCGAGCCATAACGCATTGCCAGTACGACTCGATAGCCATCCCTGGAATCACTGCAGTCATCGAGTTGCTGCTGCAGTGCATGCTGCTGCTGCTGCGATATCAGCAGCAATGGAGAGCCATTCTCTTCCCAGACCATTTGATAGGCCGCCGCAGAACGCTTCGGCCTTGTACGCAGGATGACTCCGTGCAATATCGGTTTCCATATTGCAGGATGGCGTTCAACGACGCGCCTGTCACTGAGGAATTCTGCCAGATAGCGGCGCACCGAGGCGGTGTCGGGGGCATCAGGCGTCCCCAGGTTGACCAGTAAAATACCGATCGGTTGTTTGTCGTCATCGGGAAAAGGAGGAGTTGCATACATGGGGTGCGATGCTCGGGATGTTCAATAGAAAATTATGCAGCATAGTGTCCTACAGCCTGGGCCTTGTGTACAGGAGTGAGTTGCATGTAAATTCACTATATAATGCAATAGAGATTTAACCGGAAGCCAAAATTGCGCCGGAACAATAATGAAAGGAGAATAGAATCATGAGCAATCATCAACTACCGGGTCCATCAGCTGGCAGCACGATGCAGCAGCATGTCTGCTCCACACCGGAGAGCATCACCGCACTGAGAGACGCCATCGAGGTTGACTCCTCTCTGCAGAAGTTGTTCGTCAACAGACATGTTTTGACGATCAAGGATTTTGATGCCTCCCTGTTGAGCCAGATCTTTCGCCTTGCCGCCACTTATGAATTGGGAGAGACTCCGGGTTCTATTCTCGAAGGAAAGATCCTCGGCAGCGTCTATTTCAATGAAACCCGGGAACACTCGTTTCTGGCGACTGCTTCCGCCTGGAAGCGGCTTGGGGGAGAGACGCTTGATTTTGATCAGTACGTCGATGAGATATCACTGAAGCGCTACATGCAGGTTGAATTTGCCGAACTATGCAACTCTTACTGCGATATTTTGGCATTCAGGACGCCTGACAGCGAAACTTTCGAGATGGGTCTCGACTATTTTACGATTCCCATCATCAACCTCGGCAACGGCGAGGATCTGCATCCGACCCTGGCGATGTCTGAACTCTATACGATCTTCAAGTGGCGACCGGATCTGTTGCAGGAGAGCACTATCAGCGGTGATCGGCTGCGAATTGCTATCAGCGGAAATCCGGCTACAACACGTGCAATCAGGAGTTTTCTGCATGGACTCGCCCAATTTCCATGGGCAATCGATAAGATTACCATTGTGGGGCGCAACGCCTTTCCACTGGATGAGGAGCAAAAAGCCTACCTTCACGATGCTGGACTGCATATCGAATATGCACACGAACTCTATCCGCTGGAGAGCATGATGGGCGCCGTCAGGAAGGTGCTTCCCGAGACTGATGTGGCCTATTTTCACCATCCCTATTCAGCCAATAGCGCCAGAATGAACCTGGTGGATGCCTACTCGAGTCTCAAGCAGGATGCACTGGTGCTTAACCCGCAAATCCAGAATGAGATGGCCACCGTGCTGCTGAAAGACTCTCCGCATAACTGCCACTGCTCGCAATTGCGAGGCACCCTGTATATCAAGATGGCGTTGTTTGCGTTGATTTTCGGAAAAGCATGATTGAAAAAAAGGACT
>JAIVTC010000391.1:0-2530 GCA_048629055.1 Candidatus Bathyarchaeota archaeon | reverse complement strand
GCAAGCTCGCGCGATACCTGTGCTTCCCGCTGCGGATTTCTTTCTGCAAAGCCAAGCGTCGGCAAAAGCGCCAGCGCTGCGTTAACCGATAACCCCGGCCCGATACCTGCGGCTGCGGCTTTTGCATTCACCAGCAAGATTTTTCGTATGCCCTGCTTGTCTTCAAACACAGCAAAGGCTTCTGCAACATCGCTCACTGCTTCCAGCGCCAGTGCCGGCAAATAAATACAAAGCCATAAACGCTGCACAGGATTAGCCCGCAGCGGTGGTGGGTGAAACTGCTCTGCTGGTGCCAGCAGAAGTGATTGCTGTTCAGGTGCCGGGCGATATTGCCCTCGCCCACCTTTTACAGAGGGAGTCGGGGTGACTTCCCGTAAAATCGCAGGCGGTTTATCCGAGACAGGCACAAGGAATCTCTATAAACCCGCATAGTCCTGTACTACGGCGGGCCTGCCGCCGCGACTCTTCAGGATGCCGAGATCTGTGCCCTTCTCGCCAGGCTTGAGCTGGACCCGTAAAGCAGCCGCAGATGGCTGCGACAATACCCGCAACGAGCGAAAGGCGATTGCCCAGCTTTGCCCCTTCTCCGCAGCAAGCTGTAAGCGTCGACTGGCGGTTGTGTCATCGAAGGCATCAGACCACAACAGGACAGCCGCACAATTACCGGAAGACAAAGCCTGTTCAGCAGCCCATAAAGCCTCTGCAGGCTTCCTCGGTCGCACAATCAGCACCCGCGAAAGATTAACGCCCCATTGCAGCAATGCCGGTGGGTAGGGTTCGAAAGGCGGCGCTATCCAGGCAATCCAGCGCGCCTGGGCATCATCTTCTGGCTGACTCAAGCGTGCCAGTGCCGGCATCAAAAGCGCTAACTCGCCGGTGCCATAGTATTCCAGCAGAATTTCGGTCAGGGCGTGTTGTGGCCAGCCGCCACCGGGCAGATGCTGATCGAGCTTCGGATAACCACTGGCAAGACCCTGCCAGCCTGGCTTATTCAGACTGCCGGCAGCCGCTTGTCCACGCCAGAGACGCGGGTTCTGCAGCAATTTCTCAAGCGCATTATTCACTACCGGCACATTGTCGTTAATGGAACAATCGTTAGTTGAGCGGCATGCCGTCACGGATAACACCGACAACAACCCCTTCAATCACCATCGTCTGCTCGCTCAGGTCCACCCGTATCGGTTCAAAATCCTCATTCTCGGGTAGCAACCAGACGATTTTGCCGTCCTGCCGGTAGCGCTTGACGGTAACTTCGTCCTCAACCCGGGCCACCACAATCTGCCGGCTACGCACTTCAGGCGTCCGGTGTACGGCAACGAGATCGCCATCAAGAATGCCTGCATTGCGCATACTCATGCCTTCAACACGCAACAGGTAGTGTGGCTTGGGATTAAAAAGCGCCTGGTCGATCTTGTAATGCGTCTCTATATGTTCCTCGGCGAGGATCGGGCTGCCGGCAGCCACCCTGCCAATCAGCGGCAGACCAAGCTGATCACGCAGCGAGTCTTTCAGCTGAATGCCCCGCGATGCACCCGGTAACAACTCCAGCACGCCTTTCTTCTGCAAGGCTCGCAGGTGTTGCTCGGCGGCGTTCGCTGACTTGAAACCGAGCTCCCTGGATATCTCGGCACGTGTGGGAGGCATGCCGTATTCGGCTATAAAGTCTTGAATTAACTCAAGAATTTGTTTTTGTCGGGGAGTGAGTTGGCGCATCTTAAGAGACCTGTATAAATAAACAGTAGTGTCGTTTTATACAGCTTTTTTTTCATCAATGCAATTTTCTTCTACTCTCTCGAAAATGCAGTGGCGGGGCTGCGCCCGCCACAGATTTTCACCGTTAAACTTTATGCATATCGAGCCAGCTTTGCTGACCGATATTTTATCCGCAACACTTTGATCAACTTATGCTGACGGCCCCGGCAGAAAAACATCCGCAGAAAAAAGCAGCCCACGTCGGCAAACAGCGACAATTGCTGAAAAAACAATGATTTTCATTGAAGCGAAGGGAACTTTAGGAAATAATGCGCCTGCAGTTTTATCCCAACAGAGGAATTTTGGATGATGATTAAGAAAGTATTGAAAGTAAGCGCAATTGCGCTCGTTCTGGGCGTAGCCTCTGGTTGCGCCAGCCAGGCAGCAGTTGATGCTGCACAGGCTACAGCAGACGGCGCAGCAAGAGATGCTGCAGCAGCCAAATCGGCAGCTGAAGCTGCACGTGCATCAGCTGACAGCGCAAGCCAGACAGCTGCAAGTGCACAGAGCACGGCAGATCAGGCTTTGTCAGCAGCAACAGAAGCACAAAATTGCTGTGATGCAAACCGTGATCGTCTGGAACGCATGTTCCAGAAATCAATGTCCAAGTAGCTTAAGACTACCCAAGCATTTATTCTGACGCCGCGCTTGTCGCGGCGTCGTTTATTTTACGGCCGGCAATTGCGGGAATGCCATCGGCTCGCTCAAGCATTTCTTCTGCGACATCCCAGTCAAGCCTGCCCGGGCGTGTGTTTGTTACCAGGACAAACTGTTCGGT
>JAIVTC010000390.1:0-2387 GCA_048629055.1 Candidatus Bathyarchaeota archaeon | reverse complement strand
AGACCAAGATGGGTCGGCGCTGCTGGCGGGTGAATTATCGGCATTGCTGATCGATGTGGCGTTGTAATCTTTCGATATAGGGATCCAGCTGCTCATCACTTTCACGCGGCAGCAGAAACGTCAGGCGGGCAGCGATGATATAGGGTTTGCGGTCCCCGTCACCCGCAGGCTTTGTGTTGGTCAATACCTTCCGCACGCGTTCAATGACTCCCACAGGGTCTTCACAGTAGCGTGGCATGGTGATGTTGCGGCCATACCACTGCGCTGCGAAGGAGATGAACAGCAGCAGAGCCAGGATCACCAGGATCATTCGCAACGGGCGAAATGACGCTTTTGAAGCCGCGTCATCCCGGCGAAGGCCGGGATCCATGGGGTTTGACGATTTTCTGGATTCCGGCCTTCGCCGGAATGACGGATGTTGTGGCTTTTGAACGGACACTAAATTTAACGCGCCGCTGCCAAAGAGAGTCGTTCCCGTCTCTCTTCGCCAGATCTCTGCAATGCTTTGGCAATGATATTTGCTATCAGTTTGCCCTGGTAGATGCGTTCCCGAACTGAGACCCCATGCATGTAGTTTGCATTCAGGTGCAGGCCGGAGAGTCTGCTCAGGCGTTCATCGATCGCATTGATTCTGGCCCGGTAGCGGCCGTGGTAAAGCGGCAGGCCCTGATGGTGTCGCTCTACTTTTACATACTCTGCTGATCCCTTGATATCAAGCAGCGGGCGCAGGCACTCAAGCACGGTGTCACTCAGCTGATCATCACTCTGATGCAACTGTTCAGGATGATGCACACCTCCCAGGTAACTGGTCAGCAGTGTATGCCCTTGCGGAGCCCGCTCAGGAAACATGCTGCTCATCCACAGGTTGCCGTTCACAGGAAGATGATTCTGCTTTGAAACCAGAAAACCCGTGCCGTCCAGCGGGTGTTTGATGTTGCTGCTTTTCAAGCCCATGTGCAGCACCGCAACAGGGCTGTATTCGATCCCGCAAAGCAGTTCCCCAAGGTGACTGTCGATGGGATCCAGCAATTTCCCACTGACATTTGCGGGCGTGCTCATCACCAGTTGGGGAACCTTGATGCTGTTTGGCGTTTCATTGACAACGCCCTCAACCTGCCACTGGTTGCCGTGATTGATGATGCCGGTTGCACGTGCGCCGTTGCGAACAGTGACTCCGGGAGTATGCGCCAGTGCATTGACCAGCTCTGACATACCTCCCTGAAAAGAGAAGGTGTCAGCTGTATTGGCGCGGCGTCGCTTCAATACCCTGTTGACCAGCATGCCGGCGGTGAGACTGCCGTAGCGATTTTCCAGCGCAGTCAGACGGGGCAGCACGGATTGAGCCTCGGCCAGATCCGGATCGGATGCCAGGGTGCCGCTGATGAAAGGATCCATGGCGGTATCCAGCACCTCCTGGCCGAGCCTGCGCCTGACAAACTCAGAGACAGTTTCACTCTCATCAGATCCCCTGGGAATGAAAATCTCCGTCATGAGTCGCAATTTTGCCGGCAGGCTCCACAGCGGCGAAGTCAGCAGCGCCGGCAGCAGCATCGGCACCTGCGTGAGTTTGCCCTGATGGACGATATAGCGGTTCAGCTTTTCACCACGTCTCTTTAGACTACTCTTCAGTCCCGTCTGTTGAATCAGGCGGTCGATCTGCGGACGAAAATTGACCAGCAGCCCGGCGGCCCGCTCGGTCACATAGCCATCATCATGGCTGGTACGTATTTTCCCCCCCGGACGTTCATCAGCTTCCCATATCTCGACCTCGATGCCTTGCTGTGCAAGCCACCAGGCGGTAGAGAGGCCGGAGATGCCGCCGCCAATGATGAGTACGTCTGTATGACTCATCTCTGGGATTTCTCAATAAGTCCGTGCAATCGTAGGTTGGGCAAAGGAGGCACGACGTGCCCAACGAATGCATAACTTGTTGGGCACGTCGCTATCGCTCCTTTGCCCAACCTACAGGCCTTACGCAAGATGCTTGAGAAGTTGCTCATCTCTTCAGCTCTGCCTTCATCTTCTCTAAGAGTTCACTGTCAAGCAGTCCCAGGCCGCCGCCGTCAGGGTCCTGCCTGGATTCCACGTAATTGCGGATCTCGGAAAAGCGCTTTTTCGCCTGTTCATTCTCCTTGAGTCGGGGCACCCGCTGTTTGGCAATGGCGAAGGCGTCGAAATTGAGCTCTTTCATGCCAAAGCCCTTCATGCGTCTAACCGCTTTCATCATGGCGCGGTTGCGAAAACGGGTCAGGTCACCGCTGGTGATTCTATCCAGGCCTTCGCGGCGTGCGCTGAATTCGGCAGCCTTTTTGATACCGGCGCGCACGAAGTCCGGTGCGGACTCGACTCGCGCCAGCGCATCCGCATCCCACTCCACGCCGGCCATC
>JAIVTC010000389.1:0-7706 GCA_048629055.1 Candidatus Bathyarchaeota archaeon | reverse complement strand
CATGACGATGATGACAGCGCCTGCAACCCCGCCCGGCAGCTCCTTGAGAAACTCCTCGATCAGCACATCACCGCCAAAACCGCGAAACACCAGTGAGAACAACGACGCGCCAATGAGGATCATAAACACCATGCTGGTGACTTTGGTCGTCTCCAGCGTCACCTCCCGCAGGGTCTCTCGATTGAGCTTGTGACGTGTTGCCGCCAGCAGCATTGCGCCGATGGCGCCGACGGAGGCAGCCTCGGTGGGTGTGGCGAAACCACCCAGGATCGAGCCCAGTACGGCAACGATCAGCAGCAGCGGAGGAAGCAGCGCTTTGGCGACAGCAAACCAGCCGTTGCCTCCATCCCCTCTCTCCTGCTCAGGGAGCGCGGGCACACGCTGCGGGCGCACCATACCCAACACCAGCAGATAGAGGATATACAACAGAACCAGCAGCAGCCCGGGAATCAGTGCGCCGACGAAAAGGTCTCCGACTGACAGCGTTTCCGGCGACCAGATGCCCATATCCAGCTGCGCCTGCTGGTAGGCAGACGAGAGTACATCGCCGAGCAGCACCAGAATAATCGATGGTGGAATGATCTGTCCGAGGGTTCCCGAGGCGCAAATGATGCCTGTTGCAACAGCAGGGTCATAGTTGCGGCGCAGCATCGTCGGCAGTGACAGCAATCCCATGGTAACCACCGTGGCGCCAACGATGCCGGTACTGGCGGCAAGCAGCATGCCGACAAGCGTCACCGAGATTCCCAGTCCACCGTGCAGCTTGCCGAACAGCGCCGCCATGGTATCGAGCAGATTCTCTGCGATTTTTGAGCGCTCCAGCATCACGCCCATAAAAACAAACAGCGGTACGGCAATCAGCGTCTCGTTGATCATGATGCCGTAGAGACGGTTTGGCAGCGCAGCGAGGAAAGCACTGTCGAAGTAGCCGCCAAGACCGCCCAAAAAAGCAAATATCAGGGCGGTTCCCGAAAGCGCGAAGGCCACAGGATAACCCAGCAGCAACACCGCGCAGACAGCAACAAAAAGCCACAGCGGCAGCAACTCAGCCATCGCGCCCACGTACCACTGAGAGAGATTGCAACAGCATCACCACTGCCTGCAACAGCAGCAGCAATGGCAGCAACAGCATCAATGTCTTGAGGAGAAAAACCAGCGGCAGGCCGCCAGCTTCACGCGACCCTTCAAACACCATCCATGATTGATAGACATAATCCCAGCTTGACCAGAGGATAAAGAGCGCGACGGGAATCAGCAAAAACAGCGTGCCGAAAAGATCAACCATTGCCTGGCCGCGCCGGCTGAATTTTCGGTAGAAGATATCGACCCGGACATGCCCCTGGTGTTTCAACGTCCAGGAGATGCCGAGCATAAAGACGGCCGCATGCATATAGGTGACTGACTCCTGCAACCAGATCCAGCCAAGATCAAATGTGTAGCGCAGCACAACTACGATAAAGGTGACGACCACCATCAGCAGCGTCAGCCATGAGACACTGCGCCCTGTCCACTCATTGATCTGCTGCAGCACCCCCTCCTCAGAGTCAGGAGCTGCGGCGGATGTCACCACTTCTTGATGGACCACATTTGCGTCGGCGCATCCGGCGAACCTCCGGCCGGTCGGCTCGCCTCATCACCGATCTCACCGCCGAGAAAGGTGTAAGGCTTGGTGCGCTTCGGCGCAATAT
Organism: Candidatus Bathyarchaeota archaeon; assembly: GCA_048629055.1. Taxonomy (GTDB): domain Bacteria; phylum Pseudomonadota; class Gammaproteobacteria; order Chromatiales; family Chromatiaceae; genus Sva-25. Next base: position 6,018 of record JAIVTC010000389.1, on the reverse strand, counting down.
CCACCCTGTTGCGGCCCTGCTTGTCGCGATGTTCATAGATATCGACGCGCTCGCCCTCGATGATTTTGACACTCTCGGTTTCATAAGCCTCAGGTTCTGCGACGGCGACAGAGGAGAGAGAGAGGAGTGCGGCGGCGGCGCCAACGAATAAAATTTTCATAATGAATTACCAGTTAAAAATACGTAATAAGATATTCGGCCTGCCCCCCTCTCCTCGGGGAGAGGGCTGGGGGGAGGGGGCGGGAGGTCACAACCGTAGCAGCATCTCCTGCTCTTCAGCCGATGGCTCTAAGCTGCGGCCTTCATAGTGATGGAAAATCGCATCCACCACCTCTTTTGGTTCATCGATCATCTGGATCAGATTCATATCTTCCGGACTGATCATGCCGTTATTGTTAAGAGCCTCTTCAAACCACTGCAGCAGGCCGGCCCAGAATTCAGATTCAACCAGAATAATCGGGATGTTGCGGCTCTTGCCCGTCTGTATCAGGGTGAGCATCTCGGCAAATTCATCCAGTGTGCCAAAACCGCCGGGCATCACCACATAGGCGACAGCGTGTTTGACAAACATCACCTTGCGGGCAAAGAAGTGTTTAAAATCAACACTGACATCCTGATAGGGATTCCCCGCCTGCTCATGAGGAAGCTGAATATTGACGCCAACGCTTTTTGACTTGCCCATCTGCGCGCCGCGATTGGCCGCCTCCATGATTCCGGGACCGCCGCCGGAGACCACCGCAAAGCCGCTGTCTGACAACAGGTGGGAACTTTCAACCGTTTTTTGATACCAGGGATGCTCCTGCGGCGTTCTCGCCGAGCCAAAAACACTCACTGCCGGATGAATGCAGCCAAGCTTCTCGAAGCCCTCGACAAACTCGGCCATAATCTGGAAAACACGCCAGGATTCCCGTGGATTGTGCTTATCACTACGCATAAATAGAAATCACATTATAATCGTTGCCCTTCAGTGACGATAATAACATCACCTAGCGGGAGACGCTGCGACTAATATCATGGCCAGGATGCAACTCAATGCGCAGCAGATGGATGCGGTGCGCTATCTTGACGGCCCGTTGCTGGTGCTGGCAGGCGCCGGCTCGGGAAAAACCGGCGTCATCACCCGCAAAATCGCCTGGCTGATTGAACAGCAGGGAATTCCTGCACGAAATATTCTGGCCGTCACCTTTACCAACAAGGCAGCCAGGGAGATGAAAGGACGCGTCAGCGGTCTGCTTGACGGCAGTAAAAGCCGTGGACTCCGGGTCAGCACCTTCCACCAGTTAGGTCTCACTATACTACGGCAACAATACAGGGAGGCGGGATTAAAATCCGGGTTCACACTGCTGGATGAACAGGACACCCTGCCGCTGGTCAGGGAACTGCTGCATGAGCATGATGCCGAGCATGTCAGTGCCGTGCGCTGGCAGATCTCCGCATGGAAGAACATGATGCTGACACCAGAGCAGGCCGAGGCAGCAGCCGATGATCAGCAGAGCCTGCACACTGCACTCTGCTATGGCGCATACGAACGCAGCCTGCGGGCCTATAATGCTGTCGATTTCGATGATCTGATCTGGCTCCCGGTCAAACTCTTCAATGACAATGCGGAGATACTGGAGCGCTGGCAGGGACGGCTGCAATATCTGCTGGTCGATGAATACCAGGACACCAAGCTCAGCCAATATGCATTGATCAAGCATCTCGCCGGCATTCGCCAGGCATTGACAGTGGTTGGCGACGATGACCAGTCGATCTACGCATGGCGCGGCGCCAACCCTGAAAACATGCTGCAGCTGAAAAAGGACTTCCCACGTCTCAAGGTGATCAAGCTGGAGCAGAATTACCGCTCGACCGGCACCATTCTCAAAGCTGCAAATGCCCTGATCGCCAACAACCCGCACCTGTTCGAAAAACGTTTATGGAGCGCGCTGGGGTCTGGTGACAACATACGGGTGATGCAGTGCAAAGATGAAGAGCATGAGGCCGAACGCGTCATCTCTGACATCCTGGTGCACAAATTCCAGGGAAGAGCGCTGGGGGATATCGCCATACTCTACCGGGGCAATCACCAGGCGCGTCTGTTTGAAAAATCGTTGCGCCAACATGACCTACCCTACTTTCTCAGTGGGGGGCAGTCATTTTTCGGCCGCGCCGAGATCAAGGACACCATGGCGTTTCTGCGCCTGATTGCCAATACTGACGATAACAGCGCATTCCTGCGCATCATCAACATTCCCCGCCGTCAAATCGGGCCTGCGACCCTGGAAAAACTCGGCGCCTACGCCAACCAGCGCGACATCAGCCTGCTGAGCGCCTGCGGTGAGTTTGGACTCAACGACTGTATGGATACCAGAAAACGCGGAATCCTACAGGAATTTTTCGACTGGATGCAGCGCCAGCAGCGTAAAACCGCTGAACTGGGAGCAGCCGAAGCCCTCACAAATCTGCTCCATGAAATCGACTACATGGCCATTCTTAGAGAGAAAAGCTCCTCGGAAACTGTGGCGCAACGCCGCTGGGACAATATCGATGAACTGCTGGAGTGGCTGCAGAGACTGCAGCAGGACGCGAAAAACGAACCGCACGAATTGGTCAATCACCTGACGCTCATCGACATCCTCGAGCGTCAGGATGAAGATAGCGACGGGGAACGCATCTCCCTGATGACCCTGCACTCCGCCAAGGGGCTCGAGTTCCCGCTGGTCTACCTGGTCGGCATGGAAGAGGAACTGCTGCCGCACCGCGTCAGCATCGAGGAGGAGAACATCGAGGAGGAGCGCCGCCTCGCCTATGTCGGCATCACCCGCGCCCGCCGCCACCTGGTCATGACCCTGGCCAGACGCCGCAGGCGTTATGGAGAGTGGATACTGTGCGAACCGAGTCGTTTCCTGGAAGAGATACCCGGGGAGTGTCTGCAATGGGAGGGGGAGAAGCAGCAGAAACAGGTGACCAAAGAGACCGGCAAGGCGCACCTGGCAAACATCCGCGCCCTGCTCGACAACATCTAAATATTCCCTCTCCATCGGAAGAGGGAATATGCACCTTCTCCCCCGGGGAGAAGGCTGGGATGAGGGGAGATCAGGTTACTAAAAACTCTCCCCCTTTATCAAAGAGGGATCACGGGGGATTTCAAATTACTGCGTAAGCACCCAGGTCACGATCGTCTTGATATCCGCATCGCTGACATGGCCATTCGGTGGCATCGGAATCTGCCCCCAGGCGCCAACACCACCCGCCTTCACCTTGGCAACCAGCATGTCCAGTGCAGCAGGATCATCCTTGTACTTGGCAGAGACATCCTTGTAGGCAGGTCCAACCAGCATTACATCAAGCTTGTGACATGCCATGCAGCCATTGTTAGTTGCCAGCGCAAATACATCCGACGCCACAGGTGCAGCAGGGGCTGCTTCAACTGGAGCTGAAGGTGTTGTCTCAGCAGCGGCGGGAGCTTCAGCAGGCTCAGGTGCAGCTTCCGGCACCGTGGATTCAGCAGGTGCGGCTGCAGGTGTTTCTGGTACTGCAGGAGCAGGGGCAGTTTCAGGTGCGGCTGGAGCAGATGCTGCCGGAGCTGGTTCAGGCGCTGCTTTTACAGGCGCCGCAGCACTCTTTGCAGCCACCGTAACAGAGGCTGCAGGCGCAAGCTGCTCCTTGACAGCGGCAATCTGCTCATCTGTGAGCGGCGCTTTAGCTTCTTCACTACAAGCTGAAAGAGTCAGTACACCCAGCGCCGCAACAACCGGAATTGTTTTCTTTGACCAAGGAAAAAATGTCATGTTTTGCTCCTGTAAACAGAAATTTCGGGACAGTGGGGGCAGCCGTGCAAATCCTCGTAATTCCAGCTTGAATTTAACGGGAATGACGTATGTTTGAATTATGCAAGTACCCAGAAAATATTCGAGATATTATATTCCTAAACCCAGGGTGATAGAACCTTCTATTTCCCATCTATCTGATTGGATGCTTCCTGATGGACCGATCCTGCAATCATAGAGTTTATTTTTCCAGCCATATCACCCGGAGAATGCCAATGGACAAGAGCCGATAGTTGCAGTAATCTATCGTCGCAGTTGATACTACGTCTCAAAATGTACACCCTTCATTTTATATCAACACACTTCCAAACACGCGCCCGTAGCTCAGCTGGATAGAGTACCGCCCTCCGAAGGCGGGGGTCACTGGTTCGAATCCAGTCGGGCGCGCCAATGTTTTCAATGACTTACAGGGATTTAGGAATTTTAGATTATGGATTTGTTCCCTATCTGTTCCGTTTTGCAGAAGGGTACTGCCATGAATGATATTGAAAAAGCAATCCAGATCCATGGTACAGATGCAGTATTCACTGCTTCCTCAGCTGGTGCGTGTGAAGACTACGAGCCATTGAGAGCAATGGGCCTGCATGTCAGTACGCTTGATGAAGCTGCGCAGATCTCCCTTACTGTCTACAGGAGCATGACAGCAGAAGAGAAAGCCGCACTTCACTGGGAAGCGAGTCAGGATCTGTACAAAGACAGGGCGCCGGTTGATTGAGGTGGTGTGGATTTCGAGGTTGGCCCTCGAATGAGCCAGGAGTCAGAGGCTGATTACCTGCGAAGGCAGGTGCTTGGGGATCTGATACGGGAGCAAATTGAGAAGAGGCGCGCTACTGAGTAGAGGTCTGCGCCAATCAGTTGACAGGATATAATAAATCCGCCTCAGTGGTCGCGAGGTCTATTGACCCAAATCATGTGATCGACCAAGGCTGGCAGTCATCTGTTGTCCCTATGAATCGACCTATGTATAGTGTTTTCCTGAAAACAGAAAGCTGGAGGGGTAAGCTCCGAGGTCGTGAGTGAAGGCTTGCAGCTAAAACGAATCCAACAATGGAGTAACCACGATGGTTTTAACAAGAAAAGCAATTCCTGGTATTTTATTAACCGCATCCTTACTTGCATCAAGCAACCTGCTTGCCCGAGGTTGGGGAGGAGGACCTAATTGGGTGGGAGGACCTGGGATCGATATTAAGACCACGACAGATTCTGAACTGAAGGCAGATGTTGTCCGCGATAAGGATAAACAACTAGGTAGCCCAACGGTCAATATGGCTCCCACTCCTGCAGCGACGCCTATCACGATTCCGAAGCCAGAAGCGACGCCTATCAACCTCCCGAAGCCACCTCCTCCTGAAGGGCTCCCTATACCGATTCCGGTGCCAACACCGTAGCGCCGTATAGCTTGATTACTGGGTTGGGTTGCTGCCTCGCGTGTGTGGGAGACAGGCAAAAGAAACCCGCCTCAGTGGGCGGGTTTGTCCATCCAGCACAGAGAGGCAGTGCCTATTAAGGTTCAACACGCCCCGGGCCAAGCAGTGGGCAGAGGAAAAACAGGTCTTCTTTACCAAGCTCCTTATCCATCTCTCCATTTCCATTTACGTCAACCCACCAGCGGCCGCCCAAATGGCCGACTTCTCCCGGGCCGTATTCTGTTGTTAATCCATTCATAGTAGGCACCAGCTGTTGGAATTCACCCTGTTGCGGCAATGGATCGGCCAGAACGATCGAATCATAGTACAACTCTTGTGATGTGACATAAACGGTGGGGCCTGTTCCTCGTCCTTTTTCACGCTCATCTGCGTATGAATAACTTGCCGCCACAAGCGATGCGACGCCGATCATTGTTGCGATACTCGCTGTTGATAATGTTTTCATGATGAAATTCTCTTTCAATGTTATTGGGAATTTCAGTATGGCAAGGATGATTGAGCCAATCCTCACGGAAGCATCACTTTAATCACGAATTTATCACGGGAGGTTTTATCTTGTGTATGCGGATCACCCCAGCATCTTCCTGAGCGCGGCACTAAAAACCCGGCGCAATAGCCGGGCTGATGATCCAAAAGGAATGAACATCCCTCCTCATCCCACCATCAGAAGCAGCATTCCTTGCTGGTTTTCACTGTGCGTAACGTCATCCGAGAGGCTCCGAGCCTGAACCTATGCCCTAGTACCACTTCGATGCAGGAGCCCTTTAAAATACAGTAGA
>JAIVTC010000388.1:0-3277 GCA_048629055.1 Candidatus Bathyarchaeota archaeon | reverse complement strand
TATCAATCCGGCAGGATATGTTCACCTACGCGGATAATTTTCATTACATTGGTGCCGCCGATAATACCCTGAAAATCACCTTTGGTGATGATGATCAGTTCGCCGTCGCGTACAGCGCCGCGCCTCAGCAGCTCTTCAACCACTTCCTGGTTGATGCGTTGTGAATCCTTCTCGACCGGCTGAAAACTGGTTGGATAGACACCGCGATAGAGTGTCACCTTGCGGCGGGTCGCAACATGGTCCGTGAGGGCGAAGATCGGAATGCCCGAGCTGATCCGCGACATCCACAGAGGCGTGGAACCCGATTCAGTCAAAGCTGCAATCGCTGAAACATTCAGATGGTTTGCAGTATACATTGTCGCCATCGCAATCGCTTCATCGATACGGCCGAAGACCGAGTGCAGACGATGGTCCGACTTGCGCGCTAAAGACTGTTTCTCGGCCTCGACACAGATGCGCGCCATTGCCTCGACGACAGTTGCAGGATGTTTGCCGACGGCAGTCTCGGCCGACAGCATCACCGCGTCTGTTCCATCGAGCACTGCATTGGCGACATCGAAGACCTCTGCACGGGTTGGAATCGGATGTTCAATCATCGACTCCATCATTTGTGTCGCTGTAATCACGACCTTGTTTCTGGATCTGGTGCTCCTGATCAGCTGTTTCTGCACCGCCGGCAGCTCGGCGTCGCCGATCTCTACTCCCAGATCCCCGCGCGCCACCATGATAACGTCGGTCGCGTCGATAATCTCATCGATGACTTCCAGCGCCTCAGCGCGCTCAATTTTAGCCACAATCGCCGCGTTGCCGCCGGCGTCATTCAGCAGTTGGCGCGCAGTATGGACATCATCGGCGTTTCTCACAAAAGAGACCGCCAGATAATCAGCATCGATTTCAGCGGCAAATTTGATGTCGAGCTTGTCCTTCTCTGTCAAAGCAGGCGCCGAGAGACCGCCGCCATGTTTGTTGATGCCCTTGTTATCCGAAAGTTCGCCGCCGACCCTGACTTTACAGAAAATCTCCGAACCATCGACGTTTTCGACCCAGAGAATGATCTTGCCGTCATTGATCAGCAGTTTGTCGCCGCGCTGCAGATCCTGCGGCAGCTGCTGATAGGTGCAGCCGACACGCTGCTGATCGCCCTCTTCGATAGGATGGGCAACATCAAGGATGAATTCGTCGCCCTCGGCCAGCTGGATCGGGCCATCCCTGAATTGGCCGGTGCGAATCTTCGGCCCTTGCAGATCAACCAGAACGCCAACCTGACGACCACATGCGCGCGCGCGATTCCTGACATGATCGGCGCGCCTGGCGTGCTCCTCATGGGATCCGTGCGAGAGGTTGATGCGCACCACATCAACTCCGGCATCGATCAGTTTGTCGATAACCTTCGGGTCGTCCGTTGCCGGGCCGAGGGTTGAGACAATTTTGGTACGTCTTCTAGGCATGGTTGATGACTACTCAGGCGTTCGCCGCACGCTCTTCGAGCATAGCAACGACGGGAAGCTGCTTGCCTTCGAGGAATTCCAGGAAGGAGCCGCCGCCGGTTGAGATATAGGAGATGCGGTCAGTGAGACCAAAATCATCAACGGCCGCCAGGGTGTCGCCACCACCGGCAATAGAGAAGGCATCAGAGTCCGCAATCGCTGCCCCCAAAACCTTGGTGCCATCGGCAAACTGGGGGAACTCGAAGACGCCAAGCGGGCCATTCCACACGATAGTGCCGGCCGCTTTCATCATCTCTGCAAAATGCGCAGCGGTCTCGGGACCGATATCGAAAATCATGTCATCATCTTCAACATCTTCGACTTTTTTCACCGTCGCAGGAGTCGATTCGGAAAACTCCTTGCCGACGACAACATCCGTAGGCACGGGGATTTCATTGCCGGCCGCTGCTGCAGCCGCCATGAGTTTTTTTGCTTCGGGGATCAAATCCTCTTCATAGAGGGACTTGCCGACATTGTGGCCCATCGCTGCAATAAAGGTATTGGCAATGCCGCCGCCGGGAATCAGTTGATCGACAACCTTGCTGAGGGACTCCAGCACGGTCAGCTTGGTGGAAACCTTGGATCCGCCAACGATGGCAGCCATCGGGCGCTTGGGATTATCCAGCGCATTGCCAAGCGCCTCCAGTTCGCCTGCAAGCAGCGGACCGGCACAGGCTGTTGGTGCAAATTGTCCCGCTCCATGCGTCGATGCCTGGGCGCGGTGGGCGGTGCCGAATGCGTCCATCACGTAGATGTCGCACAGGGCCGCATACTGCTTTGAGAGCGCCTCGTCATTACTCTTCTCACCAACATTGAAGCGCACGTTTTCCAGCAGCACGACATCGCCGTCATTGAGTTCGGGAGTATTTTCAAGATAATCGGTAATCAGCGGAACCTGTTTGCCAAGCGCATCGCTGAGATAGTCGGCCACAGGCTGCATGGAGAATTCGGCAGCAGATTCGCCCTCGGTCGGACGTCCCAGGTGCGACATGATCATCACGCGTGCGCCGGCCTTGATGCAGTGCTCGATGGTCGGCAAGGAAGCCTGGATGCGTTTGGCGGAAGTGACTTTGCCATCCTTGACAGGAACATTGAGGTCCTGGCGGATGAGCAGGCGTTTACCTGCAAGATCGAGATCGGTCATTTTGATGACGGACATAGAAGACTCCTGATAATTTTGATGCAAAATTCTGTATAACTTCTCAAAAAATCCGTATATAGCTCAAGACTGTGTAGGATGCTGCTGAGGAACGAAGCGCATCAATCGAGATTCACGCGAACGATGCGCTTCGTTCCTCAGCCGTAGGTTGGGCAAAGGAGCGATAGCGACGTGCCCAACGGATGCATTCCTTGTTGGGCACGTCGTGCCTCCTTTGCCCAACCTACGATTACACGGAGATATTGAGATGTTACAAAACTGTTTGTCAAGCAACCTGCTTCAAAAGTAACTTAACAAACAGCTCTTAATGAACTGAATGTGAATGCAGGGTGAGCAATGCTCACCCTGCAAGCTTGCAAACGACTACTTAGTTGGCAGCGACGTGCTCGACAAAACGCATCATGTTGCAGGTGTAGCCATACTCGTTGTCGTACCAGGAGACAACCTTGACGAAAGTCCCGTCCAGGGCGATGCCTGCTCCGGCGTCGAAGATCGAAGAGGCGCTGTAGCCACGGAAGTCTGTAGAGACAACTTTGTCTTCGGTGTAAGCCAGCGTACCTTTCATGGATCCTTCTGACGCTGTCTTCATGGCGGCGCAGATCTCTTCGTAGGAAGCTTCCTTCTCCAACTC
>JAIVTC010000387.1:0-5922 GCA_048629055.1 Candidatus Bathyarchaeota archaeon | reverse complement strand
GCAGAACCGCTTGCGGCAACGCCGCCGGTCCTGCGCTAAAATTATAAACCCTAGTCATTTTCTGTCAGTTCTCAAAAAGCCAATGTGAATGTCGTCATTGCGAGGGAGCCTAAGCGACTGCGGCACTAATTTTGCCTGGAGCAAAATTGAACGCACATTGTGCGACCCGAAGGGTAAATTACAAGGATGTAATTTATAATCCCAAACCAGATTGCCACGTCGCCTCCGGCTCCTCGCAATGACATCTTTTTTAACACAATGTATCAATACACGGAGTTATTGAGATGTTACTCATTTCTCTAGTACAGCGATGATTAAATATCTATAAGTAGAAACACTACCAGCACACGTCATCCCGGCGCAGGCCGGGATCCATAGAATCAACCATTTACAGGTCAACACACATGGATTCCGGCTAAAAACATGCCGGAATGACGATGTTTTCGAGCAATTCAGATGATAGTTATTTATGCACTCTTGTACTAGGACTCCGTTGAATCATTCTCTATAGTGTTTTCTTCAGTACTCTCTTCAGGACTCTGTGTGGATTCATCATCCCCGCTGTCCTCTTCCACTTCGTCATCCCCCTCTTCGTCGAGAGAGACGATGCGTTCAATACCGATGAGGTGCTCTTTTTTGCTCAGATTGATGAGTTTCACACCCTGGGTGCTGCGACTCGTGATCGAGATACCCGCAACCTTGGTGCGCACCAGCGTTCCGCCATCGGTAATCAGCATAATCTCATCATCATCATCAACCAGTACGGCGCCAATCTGGGCGCCATTGCGTTCAGATGTCTTGATGGAGATGACGCCCATACCACCACGCCCCCTGATCGGGTAATTCTCAATGGTGGTGCATTTACCGTAACCATTCTCGACAGCAGTCAGCACCTTGGCATTGTCGCGGGCAATGATCAGCGAGATCACATCATGATCTCCGCTGAGCTTGACTCCACGCACACCGGTCGCCGTACGCCCCATAGACCGCACATTGGACTCATTGAAACGGATCGCCTTTCCCTCGGAGGTGAACAGCATCACATCCTGGGAGCCATCGGTGATATCGACACCGATGAGGCAATCATCGTCACGCAGTCCAAGGGCGATAATTCCGCTCTTCAACGGACGCGAGAACGCTGTCAATGGCGTCTTTTTGACGGTGCCGGAACTGGTCGCCATGAAGACGAATTTGTCATCTGCATAGTCGCGTATCGGCAGCACTGCAGTGATGCGCTCGCCCTCCTCGAGCGGCAGCAGGTTGTTCATCGGCCGACCGCGCGCTGCTCTGCCAGCCTGTGGCAACTGATAAACCTTGAGCCAGTAAACCTTGCCGCGACTGGAGAAGCACAGGATGGTGTCATGCGTATTGGCGACAAAAAGCTTGTCGACAAAATCGTCATCCTTTGTTTTGGTCGCTGATTTTCCCCTTCCACCGCGCCGCTGTGCACGATAAGCATCGAGCGGCTGAGACTTGGCGTAACCCAGATGCGAGAAGGTCACCACCATATCCTCTTGCGGGATCAAATCTTCAGTGGTCAGGTCGAGCTGATCGGCAACGATCTGTGTACGCCTTTCATCACCAAACTGCTCGTTGATCAACTGCAACTCTTCACGAATCACCTGCATCAGATGATCAGCGCTGGAGAGAATATCCAGCAGCTCACCGATCAGTTGCAGAATCTCCTCGAACTCGTTGAGGATTTTCTCCTGCTCGAGCCCGGTAAGCTTTTGCAGACGCAGATCCAGGATCGCCTGGGCCTGCTTTTCAGTCAGACGGTAGCCCTGTTCGCTCAGGCCAAAACCCTCGGCAAGATCCTCCGGCCTGGTAGCATCGGCGCCGCTACGCTGCAGCATCGCTTCAAGCGGCCCCGACTGCCAGTATCTGGACATCAGCCCGTTTCTGGCCTCGGCAGGATTCGCGGCCTTCTTGATGAGCGCGATAATCTCGTCAATATTGGCCAGTGCAACCGCAAGCCCTTCGAGGATATGCGCACGATCCCTGGCCTTGCGCAGCTCAAACAGGGTGCGCCGTGTCACTACCTCGCGACGGTGACGCAGAAACAGCTCGAGTATCTGTTTGAGGTTCAGCAGACGCGGCTGGCCATTCACAAGGGCAACCATATTGATGCCGAACACGTTCTGCATCTGTGTCTGCTTATAGAGGTTGTTCAGCACCACTTCATAGACCTCGCCGCGTCTGAGTTCGATCACCATGCGCATGCCATCCTTGTCGGATTCGTCACGCAGGCCGGTGATGCCTTCCAGTTTTTTCTCCTTGACCAGTTCAGCGATCTTTTCCAGAAGCCGCGCCTTGTTGACCTGGTAAGGAAGTTCGGTGACCACGATACGCAGGCGTCCATGGTCGAACTCCTCACTCTGTGCACGGGCGCGCAGATAGATGCGGCCCCGCCCCGTACGATAGGCTTCATCAATTCCCCGAGCGCCATTGATGATTCCCTGGGTCGGAAAATCGGGACCGGGAAGATGTTCCATGAGCTCCCTGTAACCGAGGTCAGGATTATCGATCAGCGCGAGACAGGCACTGATGGTTTCGCTCAGATTGTGAGGTGGAACGTTGGTCGCCATGCCGACAGCGATGCCTGAAGAGCCATTCACCAGCAGATTCGGAACTCTTGTTGGCAACACCGAAGGTTCATGCTCTGAACCGTCATAGTTTGCTACAAAATCAACCGTCTCTTTTTCAAGGTCCTGAAGCAGAGAGTGGGCGATTTTCGACATGCGAATTTCGGTATAACGCATGGCCGCAGGAGAATCACCATCGACAGAGCCGAAGTTGCCCTGCCCGTCCACGAGCATGTAGCGCAAGGAGAAGGGCTGCGCCATGCGTACGATGGTGTCATATACCGCCGTGTCGCCATGCGGATGATATTTACCGATGACATCGCCGACGATGCGCGCAGATTTCTTGTAAGGTTTATTCCAGTCATTGCGCAGTTCATGCATTGCATAGAGTACGCGGCGGTGAACAGGTTTCAAGCCATCCCTGACATCAGGCAGTGCACGCCCGACAATGACGCTCATTGCATAGTCCAGATAGGATTGCTTCATCTCGTCTTCGAGATTGATCGGGATAACTTCCTTGGCGAATTCAGTCATGGCTGGGTGGTTTCAAAGGTTGTTTTGACGCCCTCGTTTTCGAGGGGGAGGTGATTGTTCATCAAGCTGTGAATTCTACCATAAAACGCAGGTCTACACTGAGTTTGAGGCACAAAAAACCCCGCTCAAAAAGCGGGGCTTCAAAGAGGTTTCATCCTCTTAAAAAAGTGCGGATATCAATCAGCCGTAGCGGTTCCTTTTTCCCCATGTGCGCACTCTGCCAACATCCATATGCACGAAGCTGGAGCCATAATAACCAACACCACCGCCTCTCTGCGATGTCGCGGCATTAAAGAGATTGGAGTTGCCGACACCCGGCAATTTGATATCGATCGCCTTGCCCGTCATGTGCAGACTGTTTTTGGCTACACGGGAGCCTCTTCTGCGCAGCATACGATTGGTTTTAGGGGAACGATATCCGGAGAGGATTTGAAAACACTTTGCCGAGTTGCAAATTGTCTTTTGATTGACGTTGTACAACAGATCGATGAGCCTGGTGTCAATGGAACAGACTTCGTTGTCGCGGTGATCCCGTAGAATCATATCGATCTCTGCAAGCGCCTCGGGCTGATAGCGGCCATCGATCCAGTAATCAACCCTGGTTGTTTCACCTGTGTGGACATTTGTCAGGGAAAGCGCGCGGACACCGCGTGCTTTTTTTGTTCTTGCGTAAACTGCGGGAACAGCTGCCATAGCGGCCGCTGCTGCTGTTCCGATCAGAAATCCCCTGCGTTTGAGGAGAGGAGTCTGGCTTTTCTGTTTGATACTCATAGACTTACTACATATTTGTCAAGAAGTGCCTTATACCATAGCAGGCAGAATGATGAATATCAAGGGTATTTTGATGAATATTTTCAATGAAGCAGGCTTTTCTTTTTTGAAAAAGCAATCAAAATATGGGGGGAAGAGCCGTTTGCGAGGTCAGATATTGTTGAATAATTGGCAACTATTCAGCAGGTGTGAGATTGCCCTCATTACTCATTACTCAGTCCTCGGTACTCACCCTCGTTTGGAGGTTTTCGCCTGTACCAGACGCCGGTCGCGACGGTAAATATCGTCGTAAAAATGGACCTGCTTGCCATCCGCCCACGCTGTCATGTAGAGAAGATAAACCGGCAGGCTCTGCTCCAGGTTGATATGCCTGTTTTTGCCGGATTTTGCAATCAGCGCACTAAACTCATCCGGACTCCGGTCACCCAGAAGAACGGATCCCAGCTCCGCTGGCTTCTCGATTCTGACACAGCCATGACTGTGAGCCCGGAAATCTTTCTTGAACAACCTTCTGCTCTGGGTATCATGCAGATAGACGCCATGCTTATTGGGGAAAATAAATTTCACCGTCCCCAGCGCCCCTCCCGCGCCACTGGACTCCACCACCCGGTAAGGCGCACGATTACTCCTGCTGTACTGCCCCCAGTTGACAGTATAGGGATCGATGACATTGCCGGATCGATCCATCACTGTGTAGCCTTTCTGCTTGAAATATCCGGGATTGCGGCTTGCTTTAGGGGCCATCTCTGCAGAGACAATGGAGCTTGGAACATTCCAGTTCGGATTGAGCACCATATACTTCATATCTGTTGAAAAACTTGGTGTCTGGTGACTCCCTTTGGTCTTGCCAACAACCGTCCGCATGGTCAGCTTGTCTTCGCCATTCTCCCTGTACCAGAGGCGAAAAGCAGGCACGTTGACCACAATGTACCTCTGCCCCAGGCTTCCGGGCAGCCAGCGCCAGCGCTCCATGGATGCAATAATCTGGCGAATTCTATCTTTGACCGGAACTGCCAGCGCCTGTCGCGTACGCGCGCCGATGACGCCGTCATCGTTCAATCCATGGCGCCGCTGAAAACCCTCGACCGCGAGCTTCAAATCATCGTCATAAAACGAAGGCTGCGCTACAGAAAGATCAGCGCCGTCGGTTGACGCCAGACGCACACGCAGCGCCATGACTTCGCCTCCGCTCATTCCAGGCTTCAAGCCGCGCCCTTCTGCAGGGAAGGGAGGCCAGCCGCCGGAATTGGCAATAGCGTTGTAATCTTCAAGATCCCGGCGAAGATTTTTATAAAAAGAGTGGCTGGGCGACGCCTGTTGCATGAAGCGGGGAATAGCCTGCTCAGTGACTGCCTGCGCCATGCCCGTTGCAAGATCCGTCCTGGCGCTGCCAGCCATCTTCCAGCGCGGATCGACGTCACGGGGACGATACTGGCCATCCCGCAGATGAGAGACATAGTGCAACACATTATCGGTCAATAGCAGATCAAACAGCGTCATATCTCCATTTTGCTGCGCCTGAAAGATCTCTTCGATGTGATATTCGTGAGGGTTCAAGCCATGCGAATCCGCTTCAGAGAGGATTTGAATCGCCGCAGAGGCATCTCTACTGATATCTCTCCCTCGATGCCAGACCGGCTCACCTCCATTGGCTTCATACACCTGCACAAGCCATGCCCCCCGCGATGCTGCCTGATAATGCCCTAGAGCAACGCCAAGCGGTTCATCGTACATCGGGCTATTGCCCAGCGGAGAGACAGGCGCATAGAGGGGTTCAGCCGCATCCGGAAAACGATATGGCTTGGGTGCGGAGCCTGACACTTTAGGACTGGCGCGCCTTGGAGCCTGCCGCTGAGCAACTGCAGCAGCAACCGGCTTGGCCACAACCTTCTTTGGCTGTGGTTTTGGCTTCGGACGGGTGACAAAAATATCGCTATACTCACTATCCCCCCAACCTGCCAGCAGCGGTGAAGCAGTGAATAGCGCGCAACAGAATCCGAATGCCAATGCTGCTGTTAAATGCCTGCCACGG
>JAIVTC010000386.1:0-2133 GCA_048629055.1 Candidatus Bathyarchaeota archaeon | reverse complement strand
AAGCCCTGTTGCAGGAGATCCGTCCCAATCTTCAGCTGGATGATGTGGAGCAACTGCGCCCGGTCTATGCAGGACGACACCGCATCGCCGAGTTGGGCGCCATACAGCAGCAGTTGACTGCGGCAGTAAAAAACGTTGAGAAGGGAGTGCATGAAACACAGGCTGCATTGCAGGAGTGTCGCGAGCAGCGTCAGCAACTGGGAAAGAGAGGCTCTGCAGAAGCGCTTCGCAGTGAGCTCAATGCCGCCAGAAAAGAGGGCGACCTTGAGGGTGCGCTGCATATTGGCAGCAAGGAGCTTGAGATGATCGAGCAGCAGGGGGCTGCCGAGTTGGCGCGGCTGCCACTGTGGAATGGAACCATGCAGGACATTGTTGTGCTGCCGCTGCCGGCGCGTGAGAGCATCAAGCGTTTCGAGGAGAGCTACGAGCAGGTTTCTCGACAGCAGCAGCGTTTCACGGAGAGGCAGGAGGAGCTGGAGGAGAGTCGTTATGTGGCGGAGAGGCAGATCGGAGAGGTGCAGGGTGCGGGTGATGTGCCTAGCGAAGAGCGTCTCGATGAGAGCCGTGCCGGGCGCGACCAGCTGTGGAGTTTGCTGCGGCGTCGCTGGGTTGATGATGAGAACATCGATTCCGAGATCAGCGAACTCGATGCCGGGAGCTCACTTCCTGACCGGTTTGAACAGCGCATTGAAGATGCAGATGAGATCTCGGACCGGCTGCGTCGTGAGGCTGATCGGGTGCAGCAACTGGCGGCGCTGGCTGCAAGTCAGCAGGAGCTGGAGCAGCGTGCCAGTCGGATAACGCAGCAACTGCAGGAGTCTGCTGATGAGAGGCGACAGCTTGACCGGGAGTGGCTGCTGCTGTGGCAGTCCTGCGGCATCCAGCCCCTGCCGCCGCGTGAGATGCGTGAATGGCTGGAGAAGGTGGAGAGATTGCGGGAGCAGGCGGAAGAAATAGAGGTAAAAAAGAAAGAAAACAGAGAGATAGAGAGAAAACTTAAAAAAAATATTAAAAATATTGAGGCGGAGCTTGCAGTATTGGACAAGTCACCTGCCAAGGCAGCGTCGTATGATAGGTTGCTGGCAGTGGCAGGTGAGATCATCACTGCAATCGATCAGTTGGCGGAGCGGCGTCAGATGCTGCTCGAGGATGAGACCAGGCTCAAGCAGAAACTGCGCTCTCTTGACAGCGACAAGCATGATGCCGAGTGTGAGTTCGATGCCTGGAGATCGCAATGGAAGGAGGCAGTCGAGGGGCTGGGTCTAACGCTCGATGCTTCGCCAGCAGAAGCGAATGCGCTGATTGAGAAGTGTGGAGAGCTCTTTGGCAAACTTGCTGAAGCAGACGAACTGCAGCAGCGTATCGATGGCATCGACAGGGATGCCGGGATTTTCCGCAAGCAGGTCGAACAGGTTATCGATCAGGTGTCAGAGGATCTCTCTGAACTTGCCGAAGAGGATGCGGTGGTTCGACTCAATGCGTTGCTGTCGGGGAACCGTGACCGCCAATCCAGACGGGAGACCCTGGAAAAACAGTCGGACAAACTCCACCGGGATATGCAGGAGTCTGCAGAGGCGATCAAAAGTATGCAGGATAGACTGCAGGCGCTCTGTGTGGAAGCGCAGTGCGGTGATCCTGCTGGACTTGACGCTGCCGAGCGAAGCTCTGAGAGCTATCTGCAGCTGAAAAAGGAGCTGGCCGCTATGGAACAGCAAATTTTAGAGGCTGGTGAGGGAGCAAGCCTTGCAGCTCTTGAGCGTGAAGCGGAACACGCCGATGCGGATAGTCTGCCTGCAGAGATCACTGCTCTGGAACGCAATATCGAAGAGGAGCTGCAGCCGCAGCAGAGAGAGCTGGCTGAAGAGAAGGGGCGATTGCAGAAGGAGCTGGAGCTGATGGATGGCAGCGACGCGGTCGCACGCCTGGCGGAGGAGAGCCAGTTGCTGCTGACTGACATCCGCTCACACGCCGGGCACTATGTGCGTGTGAAACTCGCCGCGCGGATTTTGCGCGATCAGATCGAAGAGTATCGCAAGCGGAATCAGGGGCCATTGATCAAGCGGGCCAGCGAACATCTTGCCGCACTGACCGGTAATTCGTTCGCCAGCCTGCAGACAGATTTCAACAGCAAGG
>JAIVTC010000385.1:0-13809 GCA_048629055.1 Candidatus Bathyarchaeota archaeon | reverse complement strand
TGCAGTTTGCAGTAAAAACAAAAAAATCACTGATGAGCCTCTTGCAAAACTCCAAAGTTCGTCATTCCGGCTAAAAACATGCCGGAATGACGGAGTTTTGCAAGAGGCTCTGATTACAGTCAATAATGCTTGCAACAGGTAATGACTCGATTAGGATTTTCGCCAACTTTTTAGGCATCTTCCTCTTCTGCGGTCTCTTCGATAGCGATGCGCTGGCGGGTGACGAAATCCTCGCTGGCATCATATCCCGACTGACGCAGGTTGTAGTTGCGCACCGCTGTCTCCATCAGTATTGCCATGTTGCGCCCTGGTGCGACCGGGATGGTCACCAGTGGAATTTCCAGTCCCAGCACATTGCGTGTGGAGTAGCTTCCGGTGAGACGGTCCATCTTGGCGAGGCTCTTGTCATCGAGGCGCGCGAGATGAATAATCAGGCGCAGGTACTTGCTGCGTTTGATGGCGGTATCACCGAACATGCTGCGCACATTGAGCAGTCCCAGTCCGCGTACCTCGATGAAATCCTGTAGTAGAGGCGGGCAGCTGCCGCTGACAATGTCCGGTGCGATGCGCGCAAACTCTGGAGCATCATCGGCTATCAGGCGGTGGCCGCGGGCAACCAGCTCCAGGGCGAGTTCACTCTTGCCGACTGCAACCATGCCGGTTAACAGCACTCCGATTCCAAGAACTTCGAGAAAAACCCCATGCATGGTTTCACGTTCTGCAAGTTCCTGGGCGAGAAAATATTGCAGGTTGTTGAGAACCCGCTGGTCATCAGCAGTACTTGCCAGCAGTGGCGTCTCCGTACTGTTGGCAGCCTCGATCAGATAACCGGGAACATCCATGCCATCGGTACAGATAACTGCGGCTGGCTCCGGGATAAAGAGCTGCCGGATGGTGTCCGCACGGGTTCTGCTTGCGAGCCTGTCCAGATAACCCAGTTCAGCATGTCCGATCAGCTGAATACGATTTGGATGGATGAAATTAAGAGAGCCTACCAGGGTCTGCTCGCGCCTATCCTCCTCACCCAGAAGGGGCTTGTTACTGCCATCGATACCGGCTACCCAGCTGATCTCAAGACGTTGGGCAACGGCCTGGATGAAGCTTCCGATGGTTGAACAGCTCATGCGCTTTTGCGTTGCTGGATGCCGGTAAGAATAGTAAAAATCTCCTCCTGGGTGGAGGCAGAACGCAACTGATCACGGATGTCCGGATTGTTAAACATCTTTGCCAGTGCAGCCAACAGGCGCAAATACTCCTCGTTTGCTCCAGCCGGCACCAGCATCGCAAAAATAATGTCGACAGGAGCTTCATCCGGAGCGTCAAAATCAACGCCCTGGGCAAGACGAACGAAAACAGCTCTCGGGGTCTGGATGCCCTGCAAGCGTGCATGGGGGAGTGCTATTCCATATCCCAGAGCGGTGCTCCCGAGCTCTTCCCGTGCCCGGAGCTTATTGACAATGGTCTGCGGCGAAGCATCCGGGTCTTGCAGCAAGGCCGCAATTTTGTCGATGAGTTCGTCTTTCTCGCCGGGAGCGGCATCCAGTATAATGCCGTTCCCATTGAGTAGTGAGGGAGGAATGGTCATTAACGGTGACTCTGCAGCTTCTCTTTGTATTTCATTAACTGGCGGTCGAGTTTGTCAACCAGGCCGTCGATGGCGGCATACATATCTTCATCTTCAATATCTGCAAAGATATCCTGTCCACTGACATGGAAGTTGGCTTCAGCCATCTGGCGCTGCTTTTCAATACTCAGAATGACATTAACCCGGGTAACACTGTCAAAATGCCGCTCCAGTTTTTCAAATTTACTGTTGACGTAATTGCGTATGGAATCGGTAATATCCAGGTGACGACCAGTTAGATTGACTTGCATATTGTTCTCCTCTTGTTGTCATGAACCTATGAAAAAATCGATAGGATGGAGGTTAGGGGAAGGGTCTGGAAAGTGTCCGTGATAACTCATTGAATTGCAACCCCTCCTTAAATCATGCGTTTGCGATCACTCGATGACGGGATTGCCATCGAATCGCGATATTTTGCCACGGTACGACGGGCAATGGAGATACCCTGCTGTTTCAGCAGAGTGGTAATGCTATTATCACTCAACGGCTTCTCAGGCTTTTCTGAATGAATCATTTTTTTAATTCTGGCGCGTATAGCTGTTGATGAGTGATTCCCCAGGGCTTCATTTCCAACGTGGCTGGAAAAGAAATATCTAAACTCAAAGATACCACGGGGTGTCAGCATATACTTGTTGGTTACGGCACGGGAAATTGTGGATTCGTGCAACTCCAGCTCTTCAGCAAGTTCCCGCATCACCATGGGTTTCATGGCTTCTGCTCCCCTCTCAAGAAAGGCCTGTTGTCGAGTGATGATGCTTTGCGCCACTCTCAGCAGGGTCTGGCGGCGGCTTTGCAGACTTTTTAACAGCCAGCGGGCCTCCTGAAGATGATCCCGCATCAGCTGGTTGTCATGGCTGCGGTCACCGCGTTTAATCAGGCAGGCATAACCGGTATTGATGCGCAGAGCAGGGGCGTTTTCGGAGTTGCTTTCGACAATCCAGCGGTCATTTTGTCGGATCACTGTGACGTCCGGAACGATGTAATCATGGCTCTTTGTCGAGATGCTCTCTCCCGGACGGGGATTGCACGAACGAATCAGTGTCAAAACAGCTTTCAACGCTTCCTTGTCCAGCCCTGTGCGCAGGCGCAGCATGAGCGTGTTGTTTTCAGCAAGCAGATCGAACCAGTTTTCAATCAATGAGATGGCTTTGCCGCGCAGGGGAGTATCTGCAGCCAATTGATGGAGTTGAATGATCAGGGTTTCACGCAAGTCACGCGCGCCAACTCCGGCTGGATCAAAGCTCTGAATCCGCTTCAGCACATCCTTGACAAGTTGTGGAGTAATCAGTTTCGAGTTAAAACTCTCCGAGGTGTCCCGGGTCGTCCCTTTAAAATAGCCGTCATCATTGATCTCTTCGATGAGGGTTTCTGCAATCTGCTGTTCGATATCGGTGAAGGAGGCAAGGCAGGTTTGCCATAGCAGATGATCGCGCAGCCCTGTCTCTGCAGCAACCGAGGAGATATCCCACTCTGACTCCTGTGATGTGTCGCGGCTGCGTGGTGGTGAAATGTCATAGATCGATGACCAGTCGGCATCGACAGGGAGATCGTCAGGGATTTTGTCCGTAGTGGTATTGAGTTCCCGGGAGGAGGGATCGACGATTTCATCATCACTCTCAACTTCAGGCGGCTGTTCATCAATGGCTTCATCGACAGATTCATCGACTTCGAGCATTAAATTCTCTTCAAGAGCCTGTTGAATCTCGGCATTAAGCTCCAGAGTAGAGAGTTGCAACAAGCGTATGGCCTGTTGCAGTTGCGGAGTCATGGTCAATTGATGACCAAGACGGATTTGAAGGCTTTGCTTCACTGGTATCGTAGGTTGCTTGTGTTTGCTGGTTAATATTATTTTAGCTGAATCAGTAAATTTTGCTACTGACTTGTAACTTCTCAATAATCCCGTGTAATTGTAGGTTGGGCAAAGGAGGCACGACGTGCCCAACAAGCAATGCATCCGTTGGGCACGTCGCTATCGCTCCTTTGCCCAACCTACGACTGGAAAATATGTATTGAGTGTACGGAGTTTTTGAGAAGTTGCACTGACTTACCTCAACTCTTTGTGACTTCGCAAAAGTCCATGTCGCTGAGGCTCTTGCAAAACGCGTAAATCGGTAAGTTCTCAATAAGTCCGTGTGAATGACGTCATTGCGAGGGAGCCCAAGCGACCGTGGCAATCTCCAGACCAGATTGCCGCGTCGCCTCCGGCTCCTCGCAATGACATCTGTTTTAACAAAATATTTTTCAATGTACGGAGTTATTGAGATGTTACTTCTCCTTTCAGTCGAAATGACAGCTTTTGAGAGGCTCTGCTGTTTGCCATTACATCTGAAAATCATGTCCGAGATAGACTTCGCGAACATCCGGGTTATTCAACAATGCCTGTGGTTCTCCATGTGCCAGAACCTCTCCTTCGTTGATGATGTAGGCGCGATCACAGATGCCGAGTGTTTCGCGTACATTGTGGTCAGTGATCAAAATGCCGATGCCTTCCGAAGAGAGATCCCTGATGATATTCTGGATATCCGTGACGGAAATCGGGTCGATGCCGGCAAAGGGTTCATCAAGCAGAATATAGGAAGGCTCCATAGTCAATGAGCGCGCGATCTCGAGACGACGCCTCTCTCCACCGGAGAGGCTCAATGCCAGGTTGTCTCTGAGCTGTGAGAGTCCGAACTGCCTTAACAAGCTGTCGCAGATCTCCCTGCGCTGGCGCTTCTCGAGTTCAGGACGCAACTCCAGAATCGCCAGCAGGTTATCTTCAACACTCATGCGGCGGAATACCGAAGGTTCCTGGGAGAGATATCCGATGCCGAGATTTGCGCGACGATGAATGGGCATTTTCGTGATGTCTTTATCACCCAGCATGACACTGCCGCAATCGGCAGGCACCAGACCGACAATCATGTAGAAGCTGGTGGTTTTTCCGGCGCCGTTGGGCCCCAGCAGTCCCACAACCTCGCCGCGTGAGACCTCGATAGTGACATCTTTAACGACCATGCGCTTATTGTATTGCTTGCACAGTTTAGTGGCGTTGAGTTTTCCCATGGGCTCGTGCTCCATCAACGTAATATTTCCGGGTTCAGTGAGCTTGTCAGCGTTCATGGCACTACTGCTTCTCGAGCCGGATGGTTGTATGCACGCGCTCACGGGCATGTGCTTTTTTGCCGGCAACCACAGTCATCTGTTTTAAATCGAAAATCATCCGGTCGTTGGTGACGATGCTGCCATCCTGCTCAATTTGGGCGCTGCCGCTCATAACCAGCAGCTCCTTTTTAATGTCATAGTCAATGTTTCGGGCTTCTCCGGTGAGCGGTGGCTCATTGCCACTGCTCTTTTTGGTGTGTTGGATGTGAATGGGCGCGCCGCTCATCTTGATGTGCTCGCTGTTCATGTCGTACTCTGCTGTAAGCGCATCTCCACTGGTGTGATTCCCTTCCTGATCCTGATGCCGGAATTGCAGCGGCTCCCCCTTGAGTTTCAGCAATCGCTGCTTGACATGATAGGTGACAATAGAGGCTTCCCCTTTAGTGATGCCATTGTCCCCTGACTGCTGAAAGATAACAGGATCGCCGGTCGCTGTGATCAGGCTGTTGTTCTGCTTGTCGCGCGTGAGCCGCAGCTGCTCACACAAGAGCGAAATCTCACCCTGTGTCAGCTTGACGTTGCCGCTGTAAAGGATAGATGCTGTTGAATCATCATGCTCGACACTGTCGGCCGAGATATTGACCGGCAGTTTCATCTCTGCTTGAAGTTGCGTTGAGGCAAACAGCATCAGAGCGAGAAAAATAGAGAAGAGTAGCTTATGGAAACTCTGCATGAATCGAAGGGATGGGGGTTTGGGGGAAGGGAGTAGCGAAAACCAGCTATAACCTATTGATACTTGACCCTTCCCCCATGGAAAAACTTGAAAGGGAGTTCTGGTTGAAGCGCGAAGCGATTCGATCAGAACTTCCGCCTTATTCAATGACATGGGAGCCGCGCACATTTGAGAGAATACGAATCTGGACTGGTTTTTCCATGTGGATATCCACCCCGGTTCCGGAGAGCAGGTGGCCGCCGTTCAGAACTGTTGCAGGCGCCATGCTGTATGCCAGGCCGTTTTGATAATCGATCATCATGTCTCTGCTGATGGTCTCGATAGCAGGGGAGTCATCACTTGCTTCCTGTTTTAGGAAAACAGAGCCATAGAGCATCAGGAGTTTGCTTTTTTGATCGATCCAGCCGTGATCAGCCTGTGTATACCAGTTGGGAGCATCAGCGGGAGTCATCATCAGATGAATATTGTCCAGCTCAGTGGATCGATTGATGTAATGGCGTAGTTCCTCTGCAATAAGATGGTGCAGGTGATGGCCGCTGGCATCTGTATGCGTGAGTTGCAAATTACGTACGCGGATATCGGGATAATCCTGGTAAATATGATGCTGGGCAAGCGATGAATTTGTTTTCCGGTCCAGATGAGTGACATAGCTGCCGACTGCCAGCATCACAGCTGTCAGCAGAATGAGACCCAGCCAGCTCTTCACGAGAGAAATTCGGTCAGGCTTGATTCAAAGGTCCCCTGGGCCTGCAAAATCATTTCACTGACATCACGGGCGGCGCCGCGTCCGCCGGTGGAGGGAGTCTGCCAGTGCGCATGCTGCGTCACCAGCGGGTGCGCATCTTTCACTGCAATCGCGAGTCCAACCTGCCGCATGACGGGGAGGTCGATCAGGTCGTCACCGACATAGGCGATTTGCGCGTCTGTAAATCCGGTTTCCTGTTTTAGCTCTTCATAAGCTGAATTTTTATTCTTGCGCCCCTGAAAAACATACCTGACTCCCAGAGTTTGCATGCGGATTTTGACGACTTCGGAACTGCGGGCGGTAATGATGGCAATTTGTACGCCGCTTTGCTGCAAAAGCGACATCCCCAGGCCATCTTTGGAGTTAAAAGCCTTGTACTCCTGGCCGTCATCACCGATGAAGAGGCTGCCGTCGGTCAATACACCATCGACATCAAAGATGACTAGCCGTATGTGTGATGCTTTGTGTTCAATATCCTGCATGTCATGACTCGGTAACTAGCGAGAATCAGTCTCAGACTGACAAGGCATGAAAGCCTTCTTGATCTCTCGCAAAGACGCAGAGGCGCAAAGGATTTTTCTTGGCGGGCTTTGCGTCTTTGCGAGAGCCCTGATTGGAATTTGATCCATTTGTAACGAAGTTGGTTACTCAAGGTTTCCTGAGTATCTGTTAATTTAAGTCATAAGCGGACAGATATCACTCCATGTGACTTGTACCGGCAAGCTATTTAATAACTTTTAATTGAGGCCGCGAACTGTTTTTTGAGCTGGTTTTAAGAGCCTGTGTCGGCGGAGGATCACTCTCCGGCTGCTCATCCTGGAACAGCATTCCCTGGCCATTTTCGCGGGCGTAGATCCCCAAAACTGCATCCGGCGGCAGGCCGATATCCAGTGATTTTCCGCCAAAGCGGGCGTTGAAGCAGATCCAGTCGTTGCCAAGATCAAGCGCCTTAACAGCAGATGGACTGATATTCAGCACAATCCTGCCGTTCTCGACATGCTGATGTGGAACAGTGACATGCTCCTGTTCAGCATTCACCACCAGGTGTGGAGTCAAATCGTTATCGACAATCCACTCGTAGAAGGCACGGATCAGGTAGGGACGTGTAGAAGTCACTTACGCAGTTCTTTCTCTTCTTCTGTCAGGCTTTTGCCAAAGCTTGGGCGTTCAAACAGGCGTTTTGCATAACCAAGCACCTGGCCTGACCCCACGCCTTTGAGTTCGATGCCAAGAGTTGGAAGCCGCCATAGGAGTGGAGCAATGGTGGCGTCCACAATTGTAAAGTCATCACTCATGAAATAGGGTTTCGCAGCCAGAACCGGCCCGGCAGCCAGCAGTGACTCCTTGAGTTCCTTGCGTGCTTTTGCCGCCGGTTTTCCACCCTTGAGAATGATGTCGGCGAGTGTGTACCAATCCTTTTCAACACGGTGCAGATAGATGCGCGTCATAGCACGGGAGACGGGGTCAATCGGCAGCAGGGGCGGGTGTGGATAGCGTTCATCAAGGTACTCCATGATAATGCGTGAATTATAGAGTGACAGGTCACGATCTATCAGGGTCGGCAGCGTTCCGTAGGGGTTGACGTCGGTGACATCTTCAGGCAGATCGAGAGGGTCGGCATCGAGAATATCGACAGTGATATTTTTCTCAGCAAGCACAATGCGTACACGATGGCTGTAGATGCTCTCCGGGTCAGAGAACAGGGTCATGACGGTTCGCTTGTTGATCATGCTTGGCATGCTGATGAAATCCTCGAAAAAAGCGTTAAAGTGAAGCCATTAAAAAAGGCGCACATTATAACATGCGCGCCTTTTATTAGGTGGAGTTTAGGATTTTATTAATGGATGTCTTTCCAGTATTCCTTCTTCAGCAGGTAGGCGAAGATGAAGAATACCAGCAGAAACAGCAGTACCTTGATGCCAAGCGAATGGCGTTTCAGCTTGCTGGGATCACCCATGTAGGAGAGGAAGTTGGTCAGGTCCAGCGCCATCTGATCATACTCTTCAGCGGACATTTTTCCCGGCTTGACCATCTCAAAGCCTTTGAAGACTTGGCTTACATGGCCGTTTTTGTCTTTATGCTCCTCGAAAATCGCTTTTTGCATGCCTTGAAGCTCCCACAGTACATGTGGCATGCCGACCTTGTCGAAGACGGTGTTGTTGACACCGAATGGACGGCTCTCATCGATATAGAAGCTGCGCAGATAGGTGTAGACCCAGTCATCGCCGCGCAGACGCGCTTCCAGAGTGAGGTCGGGTGGTGGAGCGCCGAACCACTTGGCCGCGTCGTCAGGATTCATGGCGATGGTCATCAGATCGCCCGGCTTGGCGTCTGCAGGCATCAGATGCTGTCTGAGCAGATCTTCAGGGATATCAAACTCCAACATGCGTTGCCAGCGTTCATATTTCAACGAGTGGCAGTTGAGGCAGTAGTTGACAAAATATTTGGCGCCGCGTTGCAGTGACGCCTGGTCGGTGATATCCACGTCGGCATGATCAAGATGAATATTGCCGCCGCTTGCAAATGCGGATGAGGATGCCAGCATAACAATTGCAATCAATAGCTTTTTCATTTTGTCACCCTCTCAGGAACCGGCTTGGTTTTGTCAACTTTACTGAACCATGGCATGAGGAAAAAGAATGCAAAGTAGAGTGTCGTCGCAATTTGTGCAAGCAGTGTGTACAGATCTGTCACAGGCTGCGTGCCGAGCCACCCGAGGACGACAAATACAATCACGAACATGGCAAGAAAGCCCTTGTAGAGCCCGCCCTTGTAGCGGATGGACTTAACGGGACTGCGATCCAGCCACGGCAGCAGGAACATCACCACAATGGCTGCGCCCATGGCGAGAACGCCCCACACCTGTGTGCCGGCAAAGCTCGGCACAGCGCGCAAAATGGCGTAGAAGGGGGTGAAATACCACACCGGGGCGATATGATCGGGTGTCTTCAAAGGATTTGCAGGTTCGAAGTTCGGCGCTTCGAGGAAGTAGCCGCCGCCCTCCGGTGCGAAAAAGACGATGCCGGCAAAGAACATCAGGAACACGATGACGCCGGCAATATCCTTCACCGAGTAGTAGGGATGGAAAGGGATGCCGTCAGCGGGAGCGGTGTCGCTCCATTTGTTGCCTTTGGGGCCTTTTTTGATCTCGATGCCATCGGGGTTGTTGGAGCCCACCTTGTGCAGCGCCACGATGTGCACGAATACCAGTGCAGCAAGCACGAAGGGCAGCATGAAGTGAAGTGCGAAAAAACGGTTCAGGGTGACGTCGGAGATGACGTAGTCGCCGCGAATCCATACCGCCAGATCCTCTCCGACAACCGGGATCGCCTGGAACAGGTTGACGATGACTGCAGCTCCCCACAGTGACATCTGCCCCCATGGAAGCAGGTAACCCATGAACGCGGTTGCCATCATGGCGACATAGATGACCATGCCGATGAGCCATAGCAACTCGCGTGGTTTGCGGTAGGAACCATACATCAGGCCGCGGAACATATGCAGATAGATGACCAGAAAAAACATCGAGGCGCCGGTCGAATGCATGTAGCGGATCAGCCAGCCCCAGTTGACATCGCGCATGATGTATTCAACCGATGCAAATGCGAGATTCGCATCCGGCTTGTACATCATCGCCAGCCACAGGCCGGTCAGAATCTGGATCACCAGCACCATCATCGCCAGTGAGCCGAAAAAATACCAGAAGTTAAAGTTTTTCGGGGCGTAGTATTGAGCCAGATGCTCGTTCCACACCTTGGTCATCGGGAAGCGATCATCGATCCAGCCGGCCATGTTTTGTAATGCGCTCATGAGGCACCTCCGTCAACACCAATGAGAACAACCTTGTCAGAGAGATAGCTGTGAGGCGGAATGACGAGGTTTGTCGGTGCAGGAACGCCTGCAAAGACGCGTCCTGCGAAGTCGAATTTGGAACCATGGCAGGGGCAGAAGAAGCCGCCGAGCCAGTCGGCGCCAAGATCGGCCGGCGCTACATCAGGACGATATGATGGGGAGCAGCCGAGATGGGTGCAGATGCCGATGGCAATCAGATACCGGGGTTTGATCGAGCGTGTCGGGTTTTTGCAGTAGGCTGGCTGTTGCTCGACTTCCGAATCAGGATCGGCGAGTATGCCGTCAAGCTTGGGCAGGTCTTCAAGATTCTGCTTTGTTCTGTTTACCACCCAAACAGGTTTGCCGCGCCATTTGATACGCAGCAGTTGTCCCTCTTCAAGTTTGCTGATGTCGGCTTCCACGGGTGCGCCGGCCGCTTTGGCTCTTGCGCTCGGTTGCCATGACATCACAAAAGGGACGGCGACGAATCCTGCTCCAACAGCGCCAATGACAGCTGTTGAGAGAGTCAGGAAGCGGCGTTTTTTTAGATCAACCCCTTCGCTCATAATGTTTCTCCCACAAGTTAAACCACATAATGGACTGGCAAAGCAGAGGCTTCGACAGAATCATTAGAATTTTGGTAAATCAGAATATTCTAGAATTCCCACAAATAACCGGTGAATTGTCTTATAAGTGTGTTGTCAGGTCAAGTTGAGATCACCGGATGTTGATATATGTCAATCAATCCTGATGAATTATGGCATGGCATCAGGTGCTACCTGGGCATCCCCGGTGGCTGGTTTGCCCGCAGCCATATTTTATTCTCAGTGTCATATTCCCAGATTTGCTGGTCGATGACGCGTTTGATCACCTGGCTGTCATGATGAACATACTCGATCGCAGCCGTTTGACGGGCGGTGTTCTCATCGGTTCTGACCGGGTGAGAGACCACATTGTATGATGTGATGGTGATGCCTCTGTCTTTTGGCGCCTGCTCAGGGTTGGCCAGCATGGCGCCCTGTTCATGCGGTCCTTGCCAGCGCAGAACCTTGCCATAGAGCATCAGGGTCGATGGCAGCGATTCATCGCGCCTGCGCTCACTCATGCTCTGGCAGCCACTGGTGAAAACAAGTGAAATGCCCAGGATAAAAATAAAATGCAGTTTCCAGCGTAACATAGTGTGTAATGTGTCAAAATTCGTCGCGTTTGCAAGCATAACAGAATTTCTCGAACCCCCATCACATCGATTCATCCAGAGGTCCCTTACTGATGTCAGAAAATCAAAGCCCTTCCATCGATCCACATGTCAAGCTGGGAGAGGGCGAGGTCTACGTGCTGGGGACAGCGCATGTCTCCCGCGCCAGTGCTGATGAAGTCCGGGAATTACTGGAGAGCGGTGAATATGATGCCGTTGCTGTCGAACTCTGCAACAGCCGCTACCAGTCGCTGGTCGACCCTGATGCCATGGCGCGCATGGATCTGTTTCAGGTTATCAAGAGCGGCAAGGCGTCAATGGTGGCGGCGCAACTGGCGCTGAGTGCCTACCAGCAAAGGCTTGCCGAACAGTTTGGCATCGAGCCGGGCGCAGAGCAGAGGGAAGCGATCAGCATCGCCGAAAAACATGACCTGCCGGTGCTGCTGATTGATCGTGAAATCGGTATAACACTGCGCCGGGTAATGAATAATGTCAGCTGGTGGAAGCGTTTTGGCCTTTTTGGCGGGCTTCTGGCATCCGTGCTCTCTCGCGA
Organism: Candidatus Bathyarchaeota archaeon; assembly: GCA_048629055.1. Lineage (GTDB taxonomy): Bacteria > Pseudomonadota > Gammaproteobacteria > Chromatiales > Chromatiaceae > Sva-25. Next base: position 2,044 of record JAIVTC010000385.1, on the reverse strand, counting down.
AGAGGTGACGGAGGAGGACGTCGAGAGGCTCAAGGAGGGGGACATGCTGGAGACGACCTTTGCTGAATTCGCCGCCGAGCGCAAAGATCTGTTTGATCCATTGATTGCGGAACGGGATCGCTATATGGCGGCCCGGCTCATCCAGGAGGAGCAGCAGCACGCCTACAAAAATATTCTTGCAGTGGTTGGCGCAGGCCATCAGAAAGGGATCATCGAGACACTCGAAAAAGGAGTTGCTGATCCGCAGCAGCTGCTGACGACTCTGGAGCAGCTGCCACAGAAAAAATCCTGGCTCAAGTTTCTGCCATGGTTGATTGTAGTGGTGATTCTGGGGGGATTTACAGCCGGATTTATGCGCAGTCCGGAGCTGGGCTGGAATCTGGTCGCCGAGTGGGTTTTGATCAACGGGGTGCTGTCGGCTCTGGGAGCGCTATTGGCTGGCGGACATATACTGACGGTGTTGACGGCCTTTGTTGCCGCCCCGATTACCTCTCTGAATCCAACCGTCGGCGCAGGCATGGTCACCGCTGCTGCCGAAACTTTGCTGCGCAAGCCTCAGGTGGGTGACTTTGAGCAGCTGCGCCATGATGTGACTCACTGGAGCGGCTGGTGGAAAAACCGGGTTTCACGCATCCTGCTGGTTTTTCTCTTCAGCACCATGGGGTCGGCTGCGGGAACCTATATCGCCGGTTTTCGTATTTTTGACAAGCTGGTGGGGAGTTAAGGGGGGAGGCTCCTGGCTCTACGAATCTTTTTTGACCACGAAAGGCACGAAAATCACGAAAACTGACGTAACTTCTCAATAACCCCGTGCATGCCAAAAAACGTAGGATGCTGCTGAGCTTGCGAAGCTTCCGCGTCCTGCTTACGCCCCTCACCTACGTCCGTGTAGGCGAAGCGCATCTGTCGAGTTAACCCGCGATCGATGCGCTTCGTCCCTCAGCACATCCTACACAGCAGCAAACATTACACGGAGTTATTGAGATGTTTCGTTAAAGGTTTTTTTACAACTCCACCTCGAAATCGAATTGGCTCAAAAATTGCGCTGTTATGAAATCCATCGTTGAGATGTGGTTTTTGAACCAGGTTGGCCAGTCACTCTGCAGATACTGCTTCAGTGGTTCAAGATCCTGCTGCTGATTCCACTGCTGCTGCACCTGGCGTATCTGCTTCAGCGCTACATCATGCTCATTGGAGTGCACCGGGTAAGCCGGAAATCTGTACTCCTGCATATACCTGTTTTCACGCTCGAAATGCTGCTCGGTATGTGTGACCCATTGGTCCAGCAGTTCACTGATCTTGTTGTTGTCAGGGGAGTCAGTGTCAATTAAGTCGCTTATCGATTGAACCAGTGTCAACTCTTCGCAGTGGACAGTGTTCATGAAATCAAGTGCGACCTGGGGTATGGTGCTGCAATCTGGAGTCGTCATGTTCTCTCTTTTCCGCATATAAATGAATCAATAGCCCATCTTCCGCAATAATCATTTGTCAGACAATGATGTAACTCAAGAAAGTATGAAATATTCAGGGGAACTCTATTTGCCGTGGTGGAGCAGATGTTTCGTGAATACAGCGTGATCCAGTCATCCACTTCATGAAAGACTTGACCTCACTTCTTTTGTGGATAAAAATGTCTGCAGAATAATTGAAATATATCAATTGGGATAAACCGTCTGTTGCACCAATTCAAGAGACCTAAAATGAAGAGAGGAGTCATTGCAGGATGGGCTGTGCTGTTCACAGTGCTGCTGGGGCTTTACGGCGGAAGCCTGCATGCCAAAGCTGATGAAACATCGATGACGGCAGCCAAAGATGCCGTCAAAAAAGTCGTCTCAAATAAAAAATGCAACAAGTGCCATGCCGATGATGATGAAGACGAAAAGGTGTGGGAATATGATGACGGCACGACGAAGTTCATCTACGTCGATCCGGACAAGTTAGGCGCCAGCGTCCATGGCGAACAAAGCTGTGTCGGCTGTCACACCAACATCTCTCTGGTAAAGGGGGAGCATGATGAAAGGCTTCCTGTTACCGTCGGTTGTGT
>JAIVTC010000384.1:0-2368 GCA_048629055.1 Candidatus Bathyarchaeota archaeon | reverse complement strand
AAAAAGATGAGCCTCTGGCTCGTTCACCCCAACCGTGGATACGGCTGGGTGGAGCGGTCGCGCTTTTGGCTGTGGGGGTCTTGGGAAGCTCGCTCAACGTTGGTTGGCTGGTGATTCTGGTTGCCGCGGTCTTGTTGTTCCAGGTTGTTCTTGACGTCGCCACAAGGCTGCAGCGACCGGAGCCAGAGATTGCTCAAGTCACATTGTGAAATCAATTCTAGGAGTGGCGAGTGGCGAGTGGCGAGTGCGGCTAGCTGCCTAGTGGAAGTTCAATCCAAGTTGCTTTGGCCTTGGCGCAGAGGGTACCGGAGTCAGTGAAAACGGCCGTGCCAATGGCAGCGGCTTGTGCAGGGTGACTTCGGCACTCCCTTCAATCGTGCTGGCTAGCAGACCGCAGACGTAGCAACCATTTCCGGAGTTAGTTGGTCCGTTGAAACGACGGTCGATGACAATGGTTTCCGTCATGAAGGGCTGCGTCGCAAAGCAAGCATAGTGATGTCGTCGGATGGATCGGCGCCTGCCGTATGTTCCTTCACGGCCGTTTCTATGGCGTCCAACAGCGCTGCGGCCGAGCCATACGGCAGATCTGCGATGAGGGACATCAGCCGCTTTTCGCCAAAAAGGTTGCCATTAGGATTGCGCGCTTCCGTTACACCGTCAGTATATGCCAGCAGCGTATCGCCGGGCAGCAGCTGCGCTTCCTGTACCTTGTACTGCGCTTCCGGCAGCAGGCCGACGGCTGGCCCGGTAGGCATTAAATAAGTTTCTGAACCATCCTGCGCGCGAAGCAGCGGCGGAATATGACCGCAGTTTGCATACAGGATCTTGCCCGAAACAGGGTCGAGGATGCCGAAGAAGATCGTGGCAAAGATATGCGTATCGGCGTGGTTGCTGCCAATATAATCATTGATAAGGCGCACGGTGTCCAATATTGCTGTGCTGTCTATGGGACTAAACGGCCGTGCTTCTTCCCCGCCAGTTACCAGCTGACCATAACGGGCCGTTAAATAATAATGCTGTTGTATGGTGGAGCGCAGCAGGCTGCGCAGCAAAGCCATAAATAGAGCCGCCACCACGCCTTTATCACAGACGTCGGCGATCACCAGGCCTATCTTGTCATAGGGCAGCGCGAAGGCATCATAAAAGTCGCCGGCAACCTCTCGCGCCGCGTGAAAGCGGGCCGCGAGTTCCCAGCCGGGCGGCTGCGGCAGCCTGTCTGGGAAGAAACTGGCCTGAATGCCCCGACCGATCTGCAGTTCCCGCTTGTAGCGCAGAAGCGATGTTTCCTGCCGGCGCAAGCGGCGGTTGTGTACCGCCACCGCTGCCTGTGAGGCCAAAGATTCGGTTACCAGTTGTTGGTATGCGCCAAAGGAGATGACATGCCCCGTTTCCGGGTCCATAGCATTGCGCAGCTGCAGTACACCAATCACGCTGCTGATTTGCAGGGGCACAGTCAGGCAGGAGACAGAGTGGTAATTGTTTTTCTGGTCAAAGCGGTGGGTGCCGGAAAAATCAAAGGCGCTCTTATCGTGAATATCGGCGATATTGATCGAAAAACCCTCGTGCGCCGTGAACGTAGACGCATTTTCCAGATCGGGTTCCCCCTGCTCATTATAAAGGGGCAGATCGGTATAAGGAACCGCTGCACCGCTGACCCCTCCATACGCCAGGTCCAATGATTTGATACGCACAATCTCATAGCGTAGGCTGTCCTCATCTGTGCGCATGAACAAGGAGCCGGCATCGGCGTTGCATAGGTCCATGGCGGTGACCACGAATCGTTCCAGCAAACGGTTCCAATCCTTTTCCGCTGAGAGGGCGATGCCCAGAGGCAAGATTACCAGGCGTAGATCATCCGCCAGTTTTTCAACTTCGTTAAAGGCGTGCAAGGATGTCAGCGCCTGTTCCTGCAGCCGTTTCTTCTGCAGGTGTGGTCGGATGCGTGCTTCCAGCAGAGTAGGGTTGGTGGGCAGGAGAAGGTAGTCGGCCGCGCCATCTTGAATACATTGGGTGAGCACGGGAATCTCTTCTGATTGACCGACCACGATGACTGGCGGCGGGATCGCTGCTCCCGAGCGGTCAAGGAAGCGTGTCATTTCCTTGTTTTTCAGACAAAGGTCCATCAACACGATATCGAAAGTTTGTGCCTTGGATAGATGCTCTCCCTGGGATAGGCTGTTGGTAAGCGTCACATCATAGTGCGCCAGCTCGCGCACAGTTTCGCTCAGAGCGGTTAAATTCTTCCTGTCGTCGCTGATGATCAGCAGTTGGGCATAGGATATCGGCATAGTAAAAATTCACGGGTTATGAGCTGCGAGTTTTAAGTTACAGGTTGCACTTGTAACCTGCAACTTGCAACCTGCAACGT
>JAIVTC010000383.1:0-2513 GCA_048629055.1 Candidatus Bathyarchaeota archaeon | reverse complement strand
CAGGCAACCCACTCAATTGACCGAAGATTACAGTCTTCGTCAATTCCTGACAGTACTTGTTCCGACAGACGGTTCACCGGCAATTGATCAGGCGCTGGGCGATCTGAGACTTGATCAACTCGGCCTGACAGCCCTCGTTATGATCAAGAACGGAAAACGATTCTCTGCCCATCCTTTGCGGAAAGTGCGGGCCGACACACGCATCGTCGTCAAGGGTTCGCCAAAAGCCCTGCTGCGGGCGAAAGCCGAACCTGCATTTGCAATCGAAGCCGACGTGCATTTTGGCGATGCAGATCTCTCGCGTGATGAGTCTGCCATCGGCGAGGCCGTGCTGATGCCGCAGTCGCACCTGATTGGTAAAACACTCAAGCAGATCGACTTTTTCCACCGTTTCGGCCTGATTGTTCTCGCCGTCTATCGGCGGGGACAGGCCCATCCGGCTCAGATTGAAAACATGCGGCTGAAAGTCGGCGACGTCCTTTTATTACATGGCTTGAGAGAGAACCTGGATCGACTGAAGGGCAATCTGGACCTGTGGGGGTTGATGCAAGTCGATGGATTCACTCCAACGAAGCGTCAGGGAGTCATAGCCCTGGCTGCCCTGGGCATTGCGGTCCTTTTGGGGTCCACTGGACTGTTGCCGCTGTCTATCGCGCTTCTGATGGCTGTTCTGGCCCTCGCCGTAACACGTTGCGTCACGATGGAAGATGCCTACACCATGATCGAGTGGCGTTTGCTGATCCTTATTGCCGGTATGACCAGTTTCGGATTTGCCATGCAGAAGACCGGTGCTGCGGATTACCTGGCCCAGCAGATTGTTGCTTTGACTTTGCCGCTCGGTGTCTATGCGGTGCTGATGACGTTCTGCGTGGCCACAGTGCTGCTGACCCAGCCTTTGTCCAATGCAGCCGCAGCATTGACGATGCTGCCTGTCGCGGTCGCTGCTGCCGATTCACTGGCGGTCGACCCGCGATCAATTGCCATCCTGGTGACCCTGTCAGCTTCGTTGTCCTTCATTACGCCATTGGAACCTGCATCGCTGCTTGTCTACGGACCCGGCAAGTACCGCTTTTTGGATTTCATGCGGGCAGGATTGCCGCTAACGGTACTGATGGTCGCTCTTTTGCTCTGGTTGGTGCCGGTGTTCTGGCCCTTGTTTTTGACTTAAATCAAGGCATTCCAACTGTCCTTGATTCAAACTACACTTGTGATTGTTTATGGAGGTTACTCTCATGGTTAAAAAAGAAAATCATGTACCGGCTTTCGAATCAACACTACAGACTACGCATGAATGGCTTCGAGAGCTTGAGAAAGTTGCGCAGCTGCGCACTCAGAATGAGGCCTACATAGTGCTGCGCAGTGTTTTACACACGCTACGCGACCGGATGCCGGCTGATGAAGCTGTCCATCTTGGTGCACAACTGCCGATGTTGATCCGCGGCTTTTATTTCGAGGGCTGGAAGCCGAGTGCTACGCCCAAAAAACAGCGTTCCCTGAAGTCGTTTCTTGACAGCATGGACCCCCTGCCCAAACCTTACGATACGGTCGATGCTGAAGAAGCCGTGCGCAGTGTGTTCCAGTTACTGGATCATCGCATTCAAGGTGGAGAACTTGATGACGTGCGTGACGCGATGCCCGCAGAAGTTCGTACCCTTTGGCTGCCGCACGAACGCTTTAGAGGGCCGCATGCGTAAAATCCGGCGGGCTAATTACCCGCGTTTAATCGCCCTGGCGTTCGAGCGTACAGCAATGAACATTGGGCCTGCCCATTGCCAGTCCGGCACCTGCTGCTGAGTCCAGGATTTCTCCCGTCACCGGATTGGGCCGAAATGCCGTGCACCCCTTCAGGCCGTGGTCATAGGCGGACTGATACAGGTCCTGGAAGTCATCGTAAGAGTAGTCTTGCGGAACATTGATCGTTTTCGAGATCGCACTGTCAACATATGGCTGCAAGGCTGCCTGCATCTGCAGATGAGCAGCCGGGCGTAAAGCGCGCGCATGAACAAACTGATCCGGCAGGTTCCGGGAGCCATCAGCGTGTTCCCGCCAGCGCCGGAAGGCATAATCCTCCAGCTCGAAGCTGTCGTATGCACCTTTCGTGTTTAGCAGCTTCCGGCTGAACCGTAAATCAAACATCGGCTCTACCCCACTGGAAATATTGCCGGCCAGCAAGCTGATAGTCCCGGTTGGCGCTATGGCTGTCAGATGGCTGTTGCGTATACCGTGCCGCGCAATCCCGTCGCGGATTTCCTGGGGGAGCGACTGCAAAAAACCACTCTCCAGGTAGGCTTCCCGATCGAAGAAGGGGAACGGAGATTTTTCCTCAGCCAGGCGAATGGAAGCGCTATAGGCCGTGTGGCAGATTGTTCTCATAATATGTCCTGCTTCGACGCGGGCCTCTTCTGTTCCATAGTGCAATCCCAGCATGATCAGGGCATCAGCGAGTCCGGTAATTCCCAGCCCGATGCGACGGCTGCCCGTGGCCTGTAGCCGTTGCGCTTTTAACGGAAACT
>JAIVTC010000382.1:0-3699 GCA_048629055.1 Candidatus Bathyarchaeota archaeon | reverse complement strand
ACCGGCCGCCAGGAAGGGAATGTCGGCTCGCCAATGACGGTCTCTACCATGCCGGATTTCGACAGGAACTCCTCCAGGTAGTGAGAGCCGCTGGCGCAGTTGAGGTCGCCCATGACGATGTTATAGGGGGTGTCTGAGATCAGTTCACGCATAAAATGCATTTGCCGGATGCGGCCACGCTTTCCGAGTGCCAGATGAACCAGCACCACAGAGAGGCTCTCATCACCCTCGCCGAATTTAATCACCATGGCGCCGCGGCCACGCAGTCCCGGCAAACGATGGTAATGCACGGAAGCGGGCTCATAGCGGCACAGGAATCCGTTGCCAAATTGGCCGAAGTGGCCAATGTTGCGATTGACCTGGATATTCCAGTTGGAAAAACCGGCGCGATGCGCCAGGTACTCGGTCTGATCAATAAAGGCTGAACGCAAACTCCCCGCATCGACCTCCTGCAGTCCAACCAGGTCGTAGCCATCAATCAGCCGGGCAATGCGATCCAGATTCCGCTGCTTGATCGGATGAGGAAGAAAAGTCTGCCAGCTTTTGGTGACATAATCACGCCGCTGCTGCGTCTCCTGGCCGGACTGGATATTGTAGCTGAGCAGACGCAGCCGGGTGGTTCCGGCTGCTTCTGTCTGTGATGACTGGCTTGCAGCAGCTTCTCTGTGTGACTGGCCTGCTGTAGAAGCCATCAGTTTTATTGTGCTGCAGCGCCAGCTGCTTGAGGCTGTGCTGCAGCTGGAGCAACTGCGGGCCGTCTTTGGCGGGATTTTTCGACCAGGTAGTCGACAATCTGCAGCTTCTCTTCCCAGTTTGCTGCATTCCCGTCTTTGTAGTGTTTATCGACAATCATCGATGGAACACCGGAGATCGCATACTTCTTCGCCAGTTTCATCGCCTGCTGCAGCTTCAGGTTGACCTCAAAAGAGTCCATCGCCTCTTTATAGGCATTGACATCAACACCCCGGGTTGCCAGGAAGGCTTCCATTTTTTCCTGGCTGTTCAATTTTTGACCGTTTTTATGAATTGCCGCAAAGATGGCGCCATGCACCTTGTCGACTACACCGATTTGTTGCAGCGCATAGTAGGTTTTGGCATACATCAGCACGACAGGGCGGTTAAATGTAGCAGGAACACGAATAAAATTGACATCCTCCGGCTTGTTTTTCAACCAGCTTTCCAGATGCGGCTCCAGAGCCTCGCAGTGAGGACAGAAGTAGCCGAAAAATTCGGCGACCTCTATGGGCCCCACTGTAGGCTCCGGTGTTCCCAGCACATGGTAATTGACGCCCTCGACAGGATTCGCGGCGCCTTCCGCCCAAACAGAGAGAGTCGACAACATCATCACAACACAAACGGCAAATCTTTTCATACGAACTATTCCTCAGGTTTTTCAATCATCAGGCGTCAGCCCGACTTCAGATTCATTGGTTGCTATTTTACACATTTCTTTACATGGCTGTCCGGGATTAGTAATTTTTATTGAGGTAGCGAACATCATCTATAAACCCGCATCAGCTCTTCAGCCAGAAAGTGACCGGCCCCTCATTGACCAGCGCCACCTGCATGTCGGCGCCAAACTCGCCGCACATGACTTTGACATGTGTTTTAGCGGCGCTGCCTGCGACCAGATCAAACAGTTCACTGGCAACATCAGGAGCAGCAGCGGAAGTAAAGCTGGCTCGCATTCCCCTCTCTGTATCAGCAGCCAGTGTAAACTGCGGTACCAGCAGTAACCCGCCGCCTGTATCGCTGAGGCTCAGATTCATGCGGCCACGGTTGTCTTCAAAAACACGATACCCCAGTATTCTCTCACAGAGGCGCAGCGCCTGTTTTTCCCGGTCACCTTTCTGCACACCGACGAACACCAGCAGACCGGAGTCAATCCGGGCGATGACGCTCCCATCGACACTGACACTCGCCTTGCTAACCCGCTGTAATAACGCAATCACATCAATGACTGCGTGAATGCATCTTGATAGAGCGTCTGATCTGCGAGACCGGCATCGACAAAACCCTGATGTCGAAGGCGGCAGGAGTCACACTGACCACATGCCCTGCCCTGCTCATCTGCCTGGTAACAGGAGATGGTGCTCCTGTAGTCAATCCCCAGCCGCACCCCCTGCTGGATGATTTGAGCTTTGCTCAAATGCAGCAGAGGCGCTTCAATTTTGAAGCTGTCACCCTCGACTCCCGCCTTCGTAGCAACATTCGCCAACTTTTCAAATGCCTCGATAAACTCCGGGCGGCAATCAGGATAGCCTGAATAATCGAGTGCATTCACGCCGATGAAAATATGCCTGGCATGCAGGACTTCCGCCCAGCCAAGGGCCAGTGATAGAAAAATCGTATTCCTGGCGGGCACGTAGGTAACAGGAATCCCTCTCTGCTCTTGCACAGGAACCTCGATCTGCGTGTCTGTCAACGCCGACCCGCCGATCATATCCAGCGCCATCGGCAAAATCAGGTGCTGTGTGACAGCTGCAGCTTGCGCCACTCTTTTCGCAGCAGTCAACTCTGATTTGTGCCGCTGCCCATAATCGAAACTGATCGCATGACACTGATAGCCGCGCTGTTGTGCAATCGCCAGCACTGTCGCCGAATCAAGGCCGCCGGAAAGAAGTATCACCGCCTTGTCAGACACCCGGCTTCTCTCCCCATAACACTTTATGAAGCTGTATCTGAAAACGCACCGGCAGGCGATCTTCCACGATCCAGTCCGCCAGTTGTGTCGCCGTCAGTTCGCCGTAGGCCGCCGAGAACAGCACTTCACAGCGTTGCTGCAGATGATACTTATCCATCAATCGTTTGCTCCATTCGTAGTCATCACGGTCTCAGATGACAAACTTGAGCTGATCGGACGGCTTCAGATCATGCAGGTTATCCCACAGATTCTTCTCCTGCTCCAGCGAGCCGGGGGTCTTGACATCAACGACCCTTGCAACCCGCGGATCAACACCGCTGATATCCAGTGCGCCGCTGGTTTCCAGGGAGACCTTGTAATCACGATCACACAATGCAGCGAGCAGTTCAAGAGAGGCTTTTTGCGCCAGGGGCTCGCCACCGGTTACGGTGACATGCAAAACACCGATGTCATCGACTTGCTGCAGAATCTCCTTGAGGGACAACCACTCTCCACCCTTGAAAGCATAGGCGGTATCGCAGTATCCGCAGCGCAGCGGGCAGCCGGTGAGGCGAATAAATGTTGTCGGCCAGCCTGTCGTTCTGCTCTCTCCCTGCAGGGAGCAGAAAATCTCGGTAATACGCAGGCGACTCCCGGAGGCGTTCTGAGCAGAATTGGAATCATTCATGGTGGGAATTTAACCTGTCATGATGGAGAGTAGGATTAGGATTTGCTTTTCAGGGCTGTATAAAACAGGGATGTTTTATCAGAGCTTACAGGGATGTATTCACGCGTCCCTGAAAGGCACTTCCTGATCCTGCACAGACTCAATCGATGCGCTTCGCAAGCTCAACACATCCTATGACAGCAACAAGCAATATTACAAGTTAGAGGATGTAAAGAGTTACAGGGTTTCCAGCCTCATCGCAGCAAGTCGTGCTGCAGGTGCGTCCGGATAGTGTTCGATCAATCCCTCAAAGACCTTACGCGCCTTTTCAATATCTCCTTTTGCTTTGTAGATATAACCAACCTTGTAGACAGCATCAGGGACTTTGGGACTCTCCGCATAGTGATCA
>JAIVTC010000381.1:0-2146 GCA_048629055.1 Candidatus Bathyarchaeota archaeon | reverse complement strand
GGCGCACGCAGCGCCCCGCAGCCGGATCTGGAAACATCGTTGGCCGCGCTTGGACCGGTCACGTTGACTCCCCCTGGCGATAAAGCAGATCAGTCGCTGTGGAACGCGTATGTCCAGCGTTATCACTACCTGGGCTACAAAAAACCGTTCGGCTATCGTCAGCGCTACTTTATCGATGCCGGATCCCGGCGATTGGGCTGTATTTTGATCAGCGGAGCCGCCAAGTCTCTGGGGGCGCGTGATCGCTGGATCGGCTGGGATGAGCGGCAACGCCTGAAGAACCTGCCGTGGGTGCTCAACAACAGCCGCTCCCTGATCTTTCCCTGGGTCAAGGTTCCCAATCTGGCCAGCCATGTGCTCGGGAAACTGGCGCGGCAGGTCGGTGATGACTGGATGCAACGCTGGGGGTTTCGCCCCGTGCTGCTGGAGACTTTTGTCGATCCGGAACGATTCCACGGCGGCTGCTACCGCGCCGCGGGCTGGGAACTGCCGGGCCGCACCACAGGAGCCGGACTGGTGCGCAAAGGAAAGCAGTATCGAACAACCCCCAAGCTGATTTTCACCAAACCCCTGCAGGCGGATTTCCGCAGCCGGCTCTGTTCCAACCAACTCAAAGGGAGAACCGAACTATGAGCAAACCAAGCCGACGTCCCGGACGTGAGGAAATTAAAAAGCAGGCGAGAAAAAAAACGTCAGCAAAGGGAGCTGCGCCGGCAACAGCGTGAAGAGGGGCTGATTCCACTACAGGTTCACACCCCGTCAAACTGCAAGTCACCCTACCAAAGCGAGGAAGAGGAGACCGCCGCACGCTGCGAGTCAGTCTCCGGACTGGTCCGGATCATGCGCCAGCAACTGCCAACGCTACTCAAGCGTCTGGAGAAGATCCCAGACCCGAGAAACCCCAAAAAAACCAAATACAAGATCACGCTGTTGATGCTCTACGGGATCCTGGTGTTCGTCTTCCAGTACAGCTCGCGGCGTGCGGCCAATCAAGCGATCACCCGGCCTGTGTTCGAGAACAACCTGCGTCGTCTGTTTCCACAACTGGAGACCCTCCCGCATGCCGATACCCTGTTCCGGCTGCTATGCCACATCGATGTCAACCTGATCGAGCAGGCGCACGTCGAGTTGGTCAGCCGCTTGATCCGCGGCAAGAAATTCAAACGCTATCTGATCAACAACTGCTATCCCGTTGCCATCGACGGCAGTCAGAAGATCTCCTTCTCCATTCTTTGGGATGAACACTTGCTGCAGCGTAAATCCGGAGGGACGGTCGATCCTGACGGTGAAGAGGAGCAAGAGTATCAGTATTACGTCTATGTGCTTGAAGCCAGTCTGAGTTTCCGCAACGGCATGGTCATCCCGCTGATGAGCGAGTTTCTCGAGTATCAACAAGGCGATGGCGAGAAAAGCAAGCAGGATTGCGAGCAGAAGGCATTTCACCGCCTGGCTGAGCGTATCAGGAAGGCATTCCCCAGACTCCCGATCATGCTGCTGCTCGATGGACTCTATGCCAACGGGCCGATTATGCAGCACTGTTATGACTACAACTGGGGCTATATGATTGTCCTTAAAGCAGGCTCGCTCTCTACAGTCTGGGAGGAGTTCGAGAGCCTTCTTCTTCTCGAGAAAGCCAATCGGCACCAGCGAAAATGGGGAGATCGAGAGCAAAGTTTCCAATGGGTCAACCAGATCCGCTACGAATATGGAGCCAACGGGAAAAACCACATCAACATGCATGTTGTCGTCTGCCATGAACAGTGGCAGGAGGTTGATGACAAAACCGGGGGTTTCGTTACCAAGAAGATGCGTCATGCATGGATCTCCAGCCGTCCCATCAATCACTTAAACGTCCACACTCGCTGCAACTTGGGCGCGCGTTATCGCTGGGGCATCGAAGCCGGATTCCTGGTTGAGAAACACCAGGGCTACTCTTACGAGCATCTCTTTGCCAAAAACTGGAATGCCATGAAAGGTTATCACTATCTCATGCGCCTGGCGCACCTGTTCAACACCCTGGCCAGGTTCTCCAGCGTGCTGGCCGGGCTGTTTGCGCAGTATGGAGTGCGTGGTGCGATTGGCTTTATCCGCGAAACCCTCACCGGCCCATGGCTGGATCCACAAGAGGTTGATCGGCAACTGAAGA
>JAIVTC010000380.1:0-3686 GCA_048629055.1 Candidatus Bathyarchaeota archaeon | reverse complement strand
CTTTTCGCTGCCACTTTGGTTACATAGTTCACTATGCGCCCGACGCGGCAACAAAAACCACGAACAAAAATTCTGCACATCCTGGTACTTTAATTTCTGCCTCATCCCTTATGCATTCAATCCGTGGGAAGTATACAAGCCATTCGATTTCATCAAAAGACTTCCCAATGAAAAATTCTAACCGCGAAAGTCACGAAAAACACGAACACGCATTTTATCAATTTTCGTGTTTTTCGTGACTTTCGTGGTAGAAAAAATGTTTTGGGTGTTGGATTTTTGGCGCTATGCGCAGAAATTATTGCACCCGGTTAATCATCATGATCGCCGGGCGACTCCTGTTTATGCAGTTTATGCAGTTCATCCAGCCTTTGTACGACCAGCGCATTGATTGTCCCCTCTGCATAATCGCCCTTCTCATCCAATTTGCCTGCAGGCAAGCCTGTCAGCAGTTCCAGCGCCTCGTCAACTTCGTCTATGGCATCGATATAAAACTGTTTGTTGGCAACAGCATCGATGACATCCTGTCGCAGCATCAGATGCTTGATATTGGCGCGGGGGATAATGACACCCTGCTCTCCAGTCAGGCCACGGGCCCGGCAGATATCATAGAACCCCTCGATTTTCTGGTTCACTCCGCCAATCGCCTGCACCTGGCCAAACTGGTTCATCGACCCTGTTACAGCAATGTTCTGTCGAATCGGAACATTCGTCAGTGCAGAGAGCAGTGCGCAGAATTCGGCGATTGATGCACTGTCCCCTTCCACCTCACCATAATTTTGTTCGAAAACCAGTGTCGCACCTAACGCCAGCGTCTGCTTCTGGGCATAGCGATGCGCCAGGCAGGATGAGAGAATCAACACTCCCTTGGAGTGGATCGGCCCTCCCATCTCGACCTCGCGTTCAATATCCATCACCTTGCCATCACCAAGATGCGCTGTCGCCGTGATTCGCGACGGTTGGCCAAAACTGAAATCGCCAGAGTGGATGACGGTGAGTGCATTGATCTGCCCTGTACAGCTTCCACTGGTATCGATCAGCACCGTGTCACGCAAGATCTCTTCATGCATGATTTCACGCAGTTGATCACAGCGGCGCAGACGGGCATCAATTGCCCGTTGAACGTCGCAGCGTGATATCTGCCGATGCGCCTCCCGCCTTGCCCAGTAATCCGACTCCATCAGCAGATCCTTGATACAGCCCAGATGCAGCGAGAGTTTTTCTGCATCATCTGCTTCTCGTGAAGCATATTCAATAATGCATGCAGCAGCATCCCTCGTTGCCACAAGAAGCTTGTTGTGCTTTGCCATGTCGGCAATCAGTGCTGCAAACTGAGCTGTCGATGCTTCGTTGCGATTGAGATCGCTGGCAAAATCGACCATCACCTTGAACAACTCATCAAATTCGGGATCATGGGATTTGAGCAGTCCATAGAGAGAGTGACTCCCGATCAGTATCACCTTGACGTTAAGCGGGATAGTCTCCGCTTCAAGTGAGATGGTGTTCACCAGGCTCAAAGCATGTTCCAGGGTCTCGATGCGAATCTCCTTTGCATAGAGTGCACGCTTCAGCAACTCCCAGGCAAAATCCTGATTGAGAATCTTGTCCGCATCCAGAATCAGATAACCACCATTGGCTCTGTGCAGCGCACCCGGTTTGATCAACGAAAAATTTGTGATCAGGGTTCCATACTCTGCAATATGTTCGATTCTTCCCGCCAGGTTGTTATAGGTCGGATTGTCCTCGTAGATGACAGGAGCCCCCTGCAGCCGGCTGTTGTCCACCAGCACATTGACTTCGAATCGCTGCAGTTCAGCCGAAGCGGGTTGTTGCCGGATCTCGATCCCTGTTTGAACAGATTCGTCCGGCAGAAAGTCTTCGATATTTGCAACGATGTCGTCATGTACCGAGTCCAGATAAGCTATAACTTCAGGCAGGCTCGCATATTTTTTCAGCAACTCGGGAAAAAACTGATCGACAGTGCTATTTGCCAGCAACTTGTTCAGTTCCCTGAGCTGTTCCATAGCCTCTTTCGCCCAGACTGGAATTTTCAACAGGATTGCTTTCAGCTCCTGTTTCAGCTCATCGATCAATGCCTCGATACGATCCTGTTCCACCTGGCGCAGCTGTCTGAACTCATCTGCTTCCATCGGCTGATCACTGTTTGTCGGAGAGAGCGTATAGCCGGATTCTGTGCGCGTCAGCAGCACCCCCTGACCCAGGGCACGATCTGCAAGCTCTCCAAGGATCTTCTCCTTTTTCTCTTCGCTGTGATCCTCGATCTGCTGCACACGGCTCCGATACTCGTCACTCTCAAAGGCTGCCGGAACAGCAATTGAGAGATCACCGATCAGCCGGCTCATCTCCTGGCGCAGCTGCTGTCCCATTCCAGCCGGTAATTTGAGTGCGTTGGGTGCGTAGAAACTCCCGGGATCATTGACATAACACCAGTCAGGCGGCGTCTCCTGATCTGCCGCCAGCTGCTTTAGCAGACGATTGACAACGGCATGTTTGCCAAGCCCGTTGGAGCCGGCAACATAGAGGTTGTAGTTGTAGCGATGCATGCCGACGCCGAACTCGATAGCCTCGAGTGCGCGCTGCTGTCCGGGGACGACAGCCCGGGTGGCTGCAGCATCGGAAGTCAGCTCATAGGGTATAGCAGCAGGAGGACAGCTTGTGTATAGGTCATCAGGTTTAAGCGGCGTAGCAGTCATGCTCTCTCCACAAAAGAGTTGGTATGATATTTTCCAATGCTTGCTATTTTGCCACAGAGAGACGCAGCATAATCAGTCGCAACCAAAATCCGGGGATATTTTTTTCAAGCATTCCTGTTGACCATCCCTCTGCAAGCGCTTAACCTTCATGCAACGATGAAGTTCAAGGCAATTGTGAGGTGGTAAAGCATGAATCAGGAACAGGCCAGATTTAACATGATCGAGCAGCAAATTCGTCCGTGGAATGTCGCGGATAATGATGTGCTGAATATCATGAAACAGATACCGCGCGAACACTTTGTGCCTGACAATTACAAGAGACTCGCTTTTGCCGACATTCAGGTTCCGCTGTCCGATGGTCAGCAGATGATGGAACCGAAAATCGAGGGGCGTATGCTGCAGGCATTGCAGATCAAGCCTGGAGACAAGGTTCTGGAAGTTGGTACGGGCAGTGGCTACATGACCGCCTGCCTCGACTGGCTGAGCGATGAAGTCACCTCCATCGAAATTCACGAACAGCTCTCTCAACAGGCGCAGCAGCATCTGGCGGCTATCGGCATCAGCGATGTCAGGCTGGTTGTTGGCGATGTGTTTGACACCGTACCGGATCAACAATTTGATGTGATTGCAGTTACCGGCGGTCTCCCTGCCGACAGTGACTATTTTGAAAAGATGCTGGCCGTTGGCGGGCGTCTGTTTCAAATCGTTGGCGTTGGTCCTGCTGCAACAGCACAGCTGATTACACGCGTGCGTGAAGGAGCCTTTCGGCGTGAGAACCTGTTTGAAACCGATCTTGCTCCGCTGCAGAACGCACCGGCTGTGGAGGCTTTTGTTTTTTGATCGATTGATGCGCTTCGCAGTTGGCAGGAAAACAAAGTTGGCAGTTTTCAGTATGCAGTGTGCAGTAAAAACAAAAAAGTCACTGATTCAAGCAAAAATGCTTGCAGCTGGCAATGACTCGCTTAGACTTCTGCC
>JAIVTC010000379.1:0-3031 GCA_048629055.1 Candidatus Bathyarchaeota archaeon | reverse complement strand
TCGAGCGCCCCGCCCTGCTCGAAATCGAGCTGAAATTTGATAACGCCTTCTGTTTCACTCATAAAATCACAGAACGGGCCGTATAGAGCCGTTTTTCCTGTTAAAATCAGCATATTACACATATTTTCAGTAAGTTCTCAATAACTCCGTGCAAGGCAACAATAATGTAGGATGCTGCTGAGCTTGCGAAGCGCATCTGTCGAGTGAATCCGCGATTGATGCGCTTCGTTCCTCAGCAGCATCCTACTCAGTCTCAATCAATACACGGGATCTTGAGGAGTTACCACTCTACACACTATGTTCTATACACAGGAATATGATGTCATCATCATTGGCGGCGGGCATGCCGGTGCCGAGGCGGCGCTTGCCGCTGCGCGCATGGGCGCCTCCACGCTGCTGCTGACGCATAACATCGAAACCCTCGGGCAGATGAGCTGCAATCCCGCTATCGGCGGCATCGGCAAGGGACACCTGGTCAAGGAGATCGATGCGCTCGGTGGCCTGATGGCGCAGGCAGCCGATAAAGGCGGCATCCAGTTTCGCATCCTCAACTCCCGCAAGGGCCCTGCCGTACGCGCCACCCGCGCCCAGGCCGACCGGCTGCTGTATAAAAATGCAGTGCGTCACAAGCTGGAGAACCAGCCCAACCTCGACCTTTTCCAGCAGCCGGTCACCGACCTGATTATCAACAACCAACAGGTCACCGGCGTCGTCACGCAGATGGATCTCAAATTCCGCGCAAAAGCCGTGGTGCTCACCGTAGGGACATTTCTCGGCGGACGCATCCATATCGGCATGCAAAACTACCAGGGCGGACGTGCGGGCGATCCACCGGCCAACAGGCTGGCGCAGCGCCTGCGTGAGCTTCCGTTTCATGTCGAACGCCTCAAGACAGGAACGCCGCCGCGTGTCGATTCGCGCAGCATCGATTTCTCTCTGCTGGATGAACAGCCGGGTGATTTCCCCGTGCCCAGCTTCTCATTCCTCGGCAAGGCGGCAGACCACCCCCGCCAGATCAGCTGCTACATTACCCATACCAACAGCCGCACGCACGAGATTATTCGCGGCGGACTGGACCGTTCACCGATGTATTCCGGCGTTATCGAAGGCACGGGGCCACGCTACTGCCCGTCGATCGAGGACAAGGTGGTGCGTTTTGCCGACAAGGAGTCGCACCAGATTTTTGTCGAGCCCGAGGGGTTGAGCGTCAACGAGGTCTATCCCAACGGCATCTCAACCTCGCTGCCGTTCGATATCCAGCTTGAGTTGGTGCGCTCGATGAAGGGCTTTGAGAATGCTCATATCACCCGCCCCGGCTACGCCATCGAGTATGACTTCTTTGACCCGCGGGATCTGAAGCCCTCGCTGGAGACAAAACACATCAGCCATCTCTTTTTTGCCGGACAGATCAACGGCACCACCGGCTATGAAGAGGCCGCCGCGCAGGGGCTGCTGGCAGCGGTCAATGCGGTGCAGAAGATCCGCGAGCGCGATGCCTGGACGCCGCGCCGCGATGAAGCCTACCTGGGCGTGCTGGTCGATGACCTGGTAACCCTGGGCACCCGGGAGCCCTACCGCATGTTCACCAGCCGCGCCGAGTATCGCCTGCTGCTGCGCGAAGACAACGCCGACCTGCGCCTCACCGAAACCGGCCGCGAACTGGGACTGGTCGATGAACGGCGCTGGCGGCTGTTTTGTGAGAAAAGAGAAGCCATCGAATCTGAGCAGCAGCGCCTCAAGGCGCACCTCGTCAGGCCGGCAGACATCACACCGGAGCAGTCACAAACACTCTTCAAGGATGGCCTCAGCCGTGAGACGCGGGCGCTTGAGCTGATGGTGCGTCCTGAGTTCGACTATGACACCCTGATGCAGATCAAAGGCGTCGGACCCGGGGTCGATGATAAAAAGGTCGCCGGGCAGGTGGAGATCCAGGCCAAGTACGCCGGCTATATCGATCGCCAGCAGATGGAGATCGCGCGCACCCAACAAGGCGCAAGGCTGACCCTGCCGGAGGATTTCGATTACACCGGGGTGCATGGCCTCTCTACCGAATTGAAAGAGAAGTTCAGCCATCAACGCCCGGCAACCATCGGCCAGGCGGCGCGCATTCCGGGCGTGACTCCTGCGGCCATATCACTGCTGGTGATACATCTCAAAAGAAAATCCGCCTGAGGGATGTAGGGTGCAATAAGCGGAGCGCATTGCACCTTCCCATTCGGCGCAATGCCCGTTGGTTATTGACGCCCTACAGCATGGTGTTTTCTTTACCATTTTCTAAGAGATTTACAGAGTAAGTCGTAGGTTGGGCAAAGGAGCGATAGCGACGTGCCCAACGGATGCATTGCTTGTTGGGCACGTCGTGCCTCCTTTGCCCAACCTACAATTACACGGGATTATTGAGAAGTTACATTGACGCCCTGCAGCATGGTGTTTTCTTTACCATTTTCTAAGAGATTTACAGAGTAAGGAGAGTGGAGCATGATCGATCAGGCAGGCATACTGGCAAAGGGCGTCGATGCTCTTGGGGTCACTCTCTCTGTTCAACAGCAACAGCTGCTGCTCGACTACCTGTCACTGTTGAACAAGTGGAACAAAGCGATCAATCTCACCGCCATTCGCGATCCCCGGAAGATGGTTGCACTGCAGCTGCTCGACTCGCTGGCGGTGCTGCCGTTCATTCGCCAGGCCCCACTGCTGGATATCGGCAGCGGCGGCGGCCTGCCCGGCATCCCTATCGCCATCTCGCGGCCGCAACTCGACGTCACCCTGCTCGACAGCAATGGCAAAAAGACACGCTTCCTGACGCAGGCCAAACTGACGCTGCAGCTTGACAATGTCACAGTGACGCAATCCCGCATCGAAGCGTGGCAGCCTTCAAAACCACCTTTGAGCATTACCTGCCGCGCCCTCAGCACTCTGCAGCAGATCATCGACTGGACGCGGCATCTGCTAACACCCCAAAGTGAAATCATTGCCATGAAGGGGCAGTATCCACATCAGGAGCTAAAGGAGATTGCCGGCCAGGATCTCA
>JAIVTC010000378.1:0-6513 GCA_048629055.1 Candidatus Bathyarchaeota archaeon | reverse complement strand
CTACGACTCCACCACCAAATACAAGGGACGCGCCATACCGCGTTTCTCCACCACCGGTGTATGGACCCTGATTCCACGCAAGCATGGAACCGGCGATACCGGCATGGTCGACTACATTTCCAAGGCGGGCTATTACGGTATGATGCCGATGCTGCCGTATCAATATGCAGGCGGCAGCGCCTACAACGCCTTCCACAACCCCGGCATCAGCAACTGGATGGGCGGTCATCCGCTGATTCCCAAAGCGTGGAGAGAGTCAACCGAAAACAGCAGAAGCGGCAAGCCCTATCTGCGCTCTTCGATCACCAGCAGGGGGCCGGTTTCACACGGCTGTACGCGTATGAGTCCCGGTCACCTGACGGAGTTTCGTGAAATGCTGCCTTCGACTTCAGAGGACATGAATGGCATCCGGGTGTTTTTGAATCTCTCGCAGTGCTATGACGTCATCGATATCGACGGGGATGGCACAGAGGAGGCGATGGGGGTGCAATACTATATCGCCTTCCAGGGAAAATCACGTGTGGCCAACCTCATCTGGGCGCAGAATGACCGCAAGGATTTCTACGACTGGCTCTACGGTGACGAGATCGTCTATGGCGAACCGGGAACGGTGACTGTCAAAGAGGCAGTCTCCTGTAATTTCGTCAAGCGCAAGGCCAGCGAGGGCAAGGTGTACAAGGATATCAAGCTCTATGAAGCCCCCTCCGAGCCTGAAAATTTGCAGTTCTATACCATCAAGGGGGTCAAGGCCACATCTCACCGCGGCTATGATATCAACCGCGAACTGCGCCGTGTCGGCTATGGCTACGAAGTGGATCGTAAACTGTTGAAGCTTGACAAGTAAATGTTTAACCACAGACACGTAGGGTGGTATAAGCGGTAGCGCATTCCACCGCGACATAGGCTGGTGTAATGCGCAAAGCTTATTACACCCTACGGCTCTATCCGTCATACCGGCGAAGGCCGGTATCCAGTGATAATGCGGCAATTGGCGGGCATGGATCCCGGCCTTCGCCGGGATGACGGTGGTGTTGGCTTTGCATGTAACCCCGGTAGGGCGCAATAAGTGGAGCGCATTACGCAGCATGAACAGGTGCAATGCGCTCCGCTTATTGCACCCTACGGTTTATTTTCACCATGAAAGGCACGAAAAACACGAACACTCATTTTGCCTATTTTCGTGTTTTTCGTGCCTTTCGTGGTTGAAAAAGCTCTTGTTGCTGAAATGATGATCTTCTGACATCAGTATGGATTCTCATGAAATATAGTATTCAACTCACACTGTTCTCACTTCTTCTCTCTGCCCAAGTGCTGCTGGCAGTTCCAGCCAGTGCGGATTCCTCAGAACTAATCTCCGGTGAGATTACGCAGCAGGAACTCACCTCTTACGCCATCTTTTATAGTAGTTATGAACCCACCTTTTACACCGGTTTTGCACCCAGGGCACAAGATGCCCGGCGTCTGCATCTGCATGTAGGGCGCGGCAACCAGCTGCGCGTGACGCAAGTGCTTTCAGACAGGGTGGTGGAGACCTATGCCAGGGATTTGATGATCCGTTACCGCGGCTACAGGGAGTTGATCGACAATGAAAAAGTCGTTCTGACCCAAAATTCAGGTTTCGAGGATTTCGAAAAACAGATCAAGGAGCTGGATATTGAAGCATTGGTGGATACCGGGAAAGAACTTTCCAGCGAGCAGCTGCGACAGCGCAATCTTGAACTGATAAAACAGCTCAATCCGGAT
This sequence comes from Candidatus Bathyarchaeota archaeon, assembly GCA_048629055.1. Taxonomy (GTDB): domain Bacteria; phylum Pseudomonadota; class Gammaproteobacteria; order Chromatiales; family Chromatiaceae; genus Sva-25. The sequence continues at coordinate 4,770 of JAIVTC010000378.1, read as the reverse complement.
CGGATCTTCTCCATTCTGATTCCTGAAGAGAAGCTGTTGACACACTGGAGAAGCCGCCTTCGTCCTGCTGACCTGAAGTCGATGAACAGGCAGCGGCAGCTGGAGCTGCTGAATCTGATGCTGCCGACACGCTTGTGGCTGACAGAACTGGATGCGGAGATAACAGCTGCATTGAAAAATATCGTCAGCATTGCGCTGGATAAAGATACGGATCAGGAACAGCTGAGCGAGCCCTATTTTGAACTTCTTGAGAAAACCAGCGCCGGGATCTATACAAGCTCCGACGGGCAGTTGCAATTCGATGAATTTACTGCCATCTATCCTATCGGCTCACTCAATCAGTACACCAAATACAAGGGACGCCAGATTCCCCTCTACCCGACACCAGGAAAGTGGTTGCTGACAACCCATCAGCGCAGCAAGACAGTGGATCACATTCCTACGGTATCGATCTATAGTTATTCGCCCTGGATTCCCTATATGCATGTGGGGAAAAAATTGCACAACTCCTTTCACACCCTGTGGTGGCGCATGTCGGCATCGACCAAATTCCTGCCTGATGAAATCAAGCAGGCCGGCAGCAAGAGCAGGGAGGGGGAGGAGCACGATTTCATGTGGCTGCTGTCACGCGGCCCCATGTCCCATGGCTGCACCCATATCAATACCGGCCATATACTGGAGCTTCGCCAGCTGCTTCCTGCTGAGACTGAAGATCTCTACAAAGTTGAGTTTTTTCTGAATAAATCCCATCTCTTTGATGTCTTTGACATCGATGGCGACATGCAGCCGGAAGTGATGGGAGTACGCTACTTCGTGGCATTTTCGCTGCGCAATAAAAGCCCTGACAAATTGCGTGCTCCGATCGAGCGCAAGGCTTTCTATGAGTGGCTCTACGGCGGGGAGCTGGAATACAGTCAGCAGGGCAACGCTTATTTCAAGCAGATCAAGGACACGCATTATATCGGGCGTCGTGCGGTCGATGGCGATGAATACACAGATATCCCGCTCTATGAAGCGGCCTATCAGCCACAGAAGCTGCAGTTCTACAGCATGGTGAACATTGCCTTTGCGCGGGAGCTGCGCAAGCTGGGAGTAGGGCAGCCGATAGAAGAGGGCGAGTAATACATCATTCTGTAACTATTCAGCTTCGTGCTCAATTCGCTAACCAGGGTACTCCTTGAGTGGAAAACATCTTTACAAATGGGTCAAATTTCAAAATTGGCTCTCGCCAAGGCGCAAAGACCGCAAAGATTTTTCTTGGCGACCTTAGCCGTCTTCGCCTGCATGGACGCAGGTGAGGGGCGTGAGCAGGACGCGGAAGCTTTGCGAGAGAAATTGTCACTTTCATGCCTCGTCAGTCTGAGACCAGGTACTGAGTAGCTACGTTACTTTTTTAGTTCAAGCAGCATCGCTCTGAGACTCTCACGCCAGTGAGGAAATTGCCTCCCCAGCAACTGCTCCGTGGCGCTCACATCGAGCACGCTATAGGCTGGCCGTTCTGCGGGCAGGGGATATGCTTCGTTTTTGATCGGGATGACAGAAATCATCCTCTGCAGAAGGCCTATCGACACGGCTTCCTCCTGGATGGCAACAGCAAAGTCATACCAGCTGGCAACACCATTATTGCTGCAGTGGTAGATGCCTGCTGCATCTGTAGCAACAAGCCCCCAGAGGGTCTCCGCAAGCATATTGGCCCAGGTGGGCGTACCGACCTGATCCACGACTATGCCGAGAGAGTCGCGTTCACCCATCAGCCGCAACATGGTTTTAACGAAATTGAGGCCATGTGACGAGTAGAGCCACGAGGTGCGTACAACCAGTGCATTTTCTGCCTGTTGCAGCACGGCGTCCTCGCCCGCCAATTTGCTTTTTCCGTAGACACTCCGGGGAAGTGCAACATCATTCGGCTGACGGGGAGTGCAGTTTTGACCCTCGAAAACAAAATCCGTCGAAACATGAATCAGTCGAATATCGAACCTGGCTGTGGCTGCCGCAAGATTTTCTGCACCCTTGTGATTCACCAGCCATGCCTGCGCCTCCTCGCTCTCCGCCTTGTCAACTGCAGTATAGGCGGCAGCATTGATGATCACGCCAGGCTGATACTGCTGCACAATGCGTTCGATCGAATCACTGTCAGTAATATCGATTTCAGGACGGCCAACTGTCACCACATCAAGATTCCGGGGTGCACTGCGCTGCAATTCAAAACCCAGTTGACCATATCCACCAACAATCACGACTCTATTCATGCACGGTCTCCGCTGTCATACCTTTTTTCTCCACGCCACGAAAGCGCATTGCCTGCTCAATGTGCAGGCCCATATCGGGGATGCCGCGTGATCCCGGCTCCCCGGAAAATCCATGGCACTGCCATAAACGCCAGACTCAATAATTTTATCGTCCGGGGATTATTGTATTCTTGAATTCAGGATTGAAAAACTTCATTGCTGGAATTCTACCTTGTTGAATGAGTCGGATATGGTGAACATGAGAAGTTTCTGCAATTTATTGCACACTCTGGCCAAAAGGGCGTTTCCGCAGTAGGTTTTTTATTCTCGGACAGCCTCCTGGCGCTTGAATGTAAGGTATAGTTATTTTATCAGGCAGGAGTGATGGGAAATGAATAAGAAGAATCGAAGTTTGAGAAGGAGAAGTAAAAAGTTCATCGGGGATGTTGTTGTACATACGCCGATTCTGAAGTTGACGCTGCTATTAGTCGTCTTATGGCTGCTTTTCGCGGCCGGTTTATTTTATGCTGAACGTGGAGCGGAAGGCTCAACGATAACATCCTACGGAAGAGCTTTGTACTGGGGGATAGCGGCCTTTTCCACTGCGGGCATCGCTGATATGCCGGTAAACGGAATATCGGAAATCATTGGCGCCGTTTGGATTATTCTCGGATCCATGCTCTTTTTCGGCGCTATTGTGGCCACGATCACGGGCTATTTTATGCGCCCTTTGCAACGTCCGTCAAAGCAAATAATAGATACGATTGAATACAACCTTGAACAACTTGATGATTTGTCCATCGAGGAGCTGGAGTTGCTCAAAGAGACAACAGATACTCTGATAGATCACGTGGAACACTTGAAAGCGATAAAAAAAGCGTTGTAAATTCCGGGAATGATGACAACAGGGGCAACTGCACCGAATCGCTGAATCAGAGGCCTGAGCAGGTTTTAAAGGGGACAGCGAATGGCAAATCTATAGAGTCTCTTACAAAACTCGAAAACAGTGAGTTTTGTCATCTCGAACGAATGTGAGAGATCTTGTTTTTCAATCAGTTAAGATTTCTCCTTTCAGTCGAAATGACAGCTTTTGAGAGTTTTGCAAGAGGCTCTATACCCTATATCGTCACTGTCTCCTGCTTTCAGCGACACATGACTGGCGAGTATCTGTCACTTGCTATTCTCTCCACTGCCGTTTTTTTGGCTACTGACTTCCACATCGTCATCTGGCCGGCCGTATTTCCTGGCCGTGTAGGTCAGTATTAATGATGAGAAACTCAAAGCAACGATTGCTGCGGTAATACTGACCAGCAGCAACAGGTGGAAGTTATCCGTCACTTTTTGCACATCAATCACCAGATGCCGTGATAGAGCCGTAATCGCAATATAGATCAGAAACTGCACCGGCAAACGATGCGTCTTGAAATAGATGCCAATCATGGCGCCCAGTTCAAGATAGATAAACAGCAACAGGATATCTTTCAGCGAGGCATAGCCACTCTGCATGATGTTCATATATTCATGGAGCGCTGACCAGACTACCGTCGCGCCAATGACAAACAACGCCAGATAGTGGAAGGTATCCACCATGATGTCGCCAATTTTTTGAATCTTAGCGTTGTATTCACTCATCCCAAAAAACCCTCATTTTTCCACTTCAATCCGATTGCTCCCAATTCCCGGACAAATTCACGCACTCCGGCAATACGCGGTGAGAGTTGCCCCGGCGTTCCCCGGGCAACATTGCCGTGACACAGCACACAGGTTTTATAGATCGCTTCGCCATTCGCCATATTAGCTGCCTGAAGCACAGCAGGCACTAGCAGGATAAATAATTTTTTCACGAATGTCCTATTGGATTGTGATGTGCTTAGCGCTTGATTCCTCGTGGTTTTGCTACAAGGATCATAAGGCATACGCATTCTAGCTGAATTGAGAATAATCAATCAATAAAAAGTAGCTCCTGATGATCCACGAATGACCGTAATGCAGCCTGGCTGTCAGATGACCATCACGTTTCCACACAGCTTTGAGCATGAACTGTAGTTCACTGAATCGGCGGTTTGAATTCGAAGGATGCTGCGAATGGCGGGAGCATACCCGCTCCAATCATTTTCTTATGGTGCAACAACAAGACGATAGTGAATTTCTAACAACGCTAGAGAAACAATCAAATTTACATATCAACTTGATCTTCTAGAATTAAAGCTAAGGAGTTGTCCATAAATAACTTCCCGATATCGCGCAGCAATGTTGTTCATCTTCAAGGCGCAGCAAGGGGCGCATAGCAGCGTTATGTAACTCTTGCTGGAAAGCTTCCGCTCCCTGCTCACGCCCCTGACCTACGTCCATGTAGGCCACGCAGAAGAGGGACAACAGGGCAAGCAGGATCGGGAAGTTATTTTTGGACAACGACTAAGCGGTGCCAACGATTGGATCGCATACAAAAGAAGATAAGCAGGAGATCAAAATGAGTACCAAAGCAAAGTTAACCATGACGAATGGTTGTCCGGTCGCAGACAACCAGAATGTATTAACCGCC
>JAIVTC010000377.1:0-4047 GCA_048629055.1 Candidatus Bathyarchaeota archaeon | reverse complement strand
TGCGGGGAGTAGGGGCAACTGCAAAGAGTCCGGCGCTCGCCTTGTTGACGCTGACGTCGGTCGCCTGGGCGGAGAGAATGACAGCAATCAGCAACTCAAATGACGAGTTGTAGTTGAGTTCAGTTGTGGGATGCGGGTTCTGATCCCGCAGGCGGGTAAATATCTGCTGACGTATATCTCTGTTCAATACCAGGATCTCCAGGGGGAATTGGTTGCCAAATTTATTAACCACGAAAGGCGCGAAAAGCACTAGAATAGAAAAGCTGGTTCCCCGTGCTTTTCACATGGCGATTGAACCAGAGATATTTGCTGCTGTCCAATTCCGAATGAACCGGCAGGTGAGCAGTTGAAGCACCATTACAATTTTTAGACATATCCTTATAAGATGAAAACAAGACTCATAATCCCGTTACTACTTACGCTTCTGGCATCTACCTATACAGTTGCCGGAAGTCCGAAAAAATTCACAGACTGGGTTGTCGAGTGCAAAAAACCCACGGCATGTGAAGCAAAAACCCTGCGTCAGGGAGAGACGACTGACGGTTATCCTACGCTCAAAATAACCGGCAAAGACCGCAGTCATCGCAAATTGTTTCTTTCTGATGCGAAGTATGTCGATGGCTCAAAAAAAATCAGCATTCGCATTGATAAAAACCCGCTGATTGATCTGAACCCAAAGCGGGATCTCAAGCGTCTCAACAGAGGCGAGTACCGGGTAGTCAACAGCGATCTGCGGAAAAAACTGCTCGCGCGTATGTCTTCCGGCCGCAAACTTCAGCTTTTCTATACCAACGTGCGCGGCCAGGCGCGTGAACCTGAATACTCGCTGATGGGTATGGGTGGCGCCTTGAAGAGACTTGGCGGAGCATCACCTGCTGCCGTTGTCAGCAAAGAACCGGAAAAGAGTAAGCAGAAACAGGCAGTTGCTGAAGAGAGCGAATCTGTAAAGAGCGGGCAGCAGGTCGATCCCAGGTCGAGAGTGAAGAAAAAATTCAGGAACTGGCAAATTCGTTGTGCGCCTGATGGTTCGTGTAGCGCGACAACCTACAAGATGCGGGGTTCGATAGAGGGCTTTCCTGTCATCAGCATTGTCATGGATAGCAATCGTCAGCAACAGTTGCACATCGCTGCTGCACAATTCATGGATGGTTCAAAAAACATCTGGATCAGGGTCGACAGAAACAGGGAGATAAAGCTGTTGCCTGGCAGAGACTTTGTCAGGCTCTCGAAAAGTGAATACAAAATCTCAAACTCCCGTCTATTGGCGAATGTGATGTCTGCAATCCGCAGCGGCAGATCATTGCGTCTGAGCTATCTCAATGTCCGTGGAAAGTGGAGGAAGCCGGTATATTCATTGCTGGGATCTACAGCAGCAATGAAAGAGCTGGGTGGTGCTGCGCCAAAGATTGAAGTTGTAGAAAAGCCGCCTGAAGTTAAACTCCGGGATACCCGCAAGGCAGTAGTTGACACGCGGCCGCCGACACCGGCGCCGGTACGGACGACCCCGGCCCCGAGGCCATCCATCACACAGAATACTCATATTCCCGATGTCATTCAGGAAAGTAACCGGCAAGATTCTAGATCCTGGTGGCAGAGGTTCAGAAGCTCAGGCAAAAGATGGAGCGTCTCCTGTTCAGGGCGCTACAGGTGTGTTGCCACAGCGGAAGGAGCTCTCAAGGGTGGTAAAAAAGATATCTCGATCAAAGTATCAGGAGGAAGCAGATCGCGCCAGTTCAAGCTGACTGATGCAGGGATGCTTGATGCAACCAAGCCGATGCGCATACAAATTGATGGGAATCTGCCGCTGCATATTGTGCCGCGTAAAGACTTTAAAAAAGCCGGGCGAGGCGAAGTGCGCATTGTCAATTCGAGACTCACCGAAACACTGCTTGCTAAAATGCGGCGGGGTGATGAGATGTGGGTGACCTACACCAACAGGCAGGGGCGTTCGCGCGTGACCAAATTCTCCCTGAAAGGAGTGAATGCAGCATTGAAAAAACTGGGAAAATGAGCATGAATTTTTGTCCCAAATGCGGTTCAATTGTCGAACGCGCTATACCGGAGGGCGATAATCGTCTGCGCGATATCTGTACTTCCCCCTCCTGCGGCAAGATTCACTATCAAAATCCGCGGGTCATTACCGGCTGCATCGTCGAGTGCGAGGAGAAAATTCTCTTCTGTCGCAGAGCCATTCAGCCCCGATATGGTCTGTGGACCTTGCCCGCAGGTTTTCTGGAGAATGCCGAAACGATCTCTGAGGGAGCAGCAAGAGAGACCATGGAGGAGGCGAATGCCGATGTTGAGGTGATCGATCTCTTCAGCGTTTTTACGCTGGCGCATATCAATCAGGTCTATATGCTGTTTCGCGCAACATTAAAGTCCCCGCATTTCGGGCCGGGTGTGGAGAGCCTTGTGGTTGAACTGCTGGATGAGTCGCAAATCCCGTGGGACCAACTGGCATTTGCGGCGATCACAGAGACCATGCGACTCTATTTTGCCGACCGTAAAGCAGGTGAATTTAGAACCCATATCGGCGAGATGCGTCCAATTGGGGACCCGGGATTTCGCCAGTATGAAACCCTGATGCTGAAGGAGTAGTTCTTCGCGGTCAGAAGACCGCTCCCACGTTTGGATTCGATACCTGCTGTGTAGGAGCGGTCTTCCGACCGCGATGCTAGGAGCCTGCAAACAGATGTTCATTGATCCACAAATGCACGGCAATGCTGGCAGCGTAGCCGAGCGCAATGACAGGCATCCATTTCAGATGTCCGAAAAATGTATACTTCCCCTGTGCCTGTCCCATCAGGGCGACGCCTGCGGCAGAACCGATCGAGAGCAGTGAACCGCCGACACCGGCTGTGAGTGTCACCAGCAGCCACTGACCTTCTGACATCCCGGGCATCATCGTCAATACGGCAAACATCACCGGGATGTTGTCGACTATCGCTGACACCACTCCGACCGCGATGTTTGCAGATGTCGGTCCCCACTCGTTATACATGACCTCCGAGGCCAGGCCCAGGTAGCCGATAAATCCGAGGCCGCCGACACACAATACCACGCCGTAAAAAAAGAACAGCGTATCCCACTCGGCGCGTGCGATTCTGCGGAAGATATCAAAGGCAACCGGGTTGCCGAGTTCTTCATGGGTGACGGCAATCGTCGCGTTTGCACGCGATGTGATCTTCAGGTAGTAGCCGAACATCTGTAGATAGGCGAGCCCTGTCAACATGCCGATGACAGGTGGTAGATAGAGAAAGTGATGGAAACTGACGGAAGTGGCGATGGTGGCAAGAAACAAAAAAACGATCACCATGCCGCCGCGTTTCATTTTGACCGGCTTCTCATCTCTGCCGGGCTGGCCATCGGGAACGGCGAACATCATCAGGGTCGCCGGGATCAGCCAGTTCACTACTGATGGAATAAAAAGATAAAAGAAAGCCCAGAAGTCGACAGCACCCTGGTTGGTGACGATGTTTTTTTGCCATACCATCAGTGTGGTGATATCCCCAAAAGGACTGAAAGCGCCGCCGGCATTTGCAGCGACCACGATATTGATGCAGGCCAGCAGGATAAATTTGTTATTGCTGCCGCCAACGGCCAATACCACTGCACACATCAGCAGTGCAGTCGTCAGGTTGTCGGCGACAGGCGAGATAAAGAAGGCGAGAAGTCCTGTGATCCAGAAAAGTTTGCGGAAGCCAAAGCCCTTGCGGATCAACCATGAACGCAGCGCATCAAAGACGCCGCGCTCCTCCATGGAGTTGATGTAGGTCATCGCGACCAGCAGAAACAGCATCAGCTCTGAATATTCCAGCAGGTTGTGGCGTACGGCCTGTTCGACAGTATGGTTAAACCCCTGTGCCTGGTAGATCCATGCGATGAGAGCCCAGATGATGCCTGCTGCCAGCATCACCGGCTTGGATTTGCGCATATGGGTGAACTCTTCGAGCATGACGACCAGGTAGGCGAAAAAGAACAACGCCAGTGAAGCATATCCAACCCAGTGAGTGGTGAGATCAAGTATTTCGACTGTGCTCGAGGCTA